>JALGZO010000424.1 GCA_025774865.1 bacterium
CGTTCGGCGGCGGCTTCCGGGTCTCGCTGGCGAAGCAGTGGGGGGTCGACGTGATGGTCGAGGACCTCGTCCGGTTCGGCGTCGACATGTCGTATCTGAACGACGTGGGCACGCCCGATCCGGACCCGAGCCAGTTCCGCTTCTTCTCCACTACGTGGAACGGTAACAGTAACGCCACCATCCACAACTTCGGGTTACGCATCGGACTCACGTATGCGCTCTGGCCTTACGGGGCTCCGCGCTGATCGGGTCGCAGCACGAGAACATCGACCGGCCCGTCTCCCACCAACCACGCGTCCCGCAGGCTCACTGACGTCGCGTTGATCGCCAGGAGCAGATCTGCGTCGAAGCTCGTGACCCAGATCGTCTCGGTCACCGCGTCGACGGCGATGCCGGACAACCCCGACGAAGACAGCGCGGGATCAGAGGAATCCGGCAGGACTTCGAGGCTCTTCGAGGCTCGAGGCCACGTAGCGCCGCACCCCGCCCGAAAAACCCGCGACCCAGACGACTCCTTCCTCGTCCAGGGCGAACCGACCGGGCGATCCCCCGAGGTCGACCCGGTCCACGGAGGTGAGCGTCGAGGGGTCCACGACGTGCACGCTCCCCGCTTCGTCGCTGGGGCCCGTGCCGTAGGTCCCGGTGCACAGCACATGCACGCGCCCGTCGGCCGCGACGAGCACGTCCTGCGGATTCCGCCCCACCGGAATCGATGCGACGACTCTCCACGCCGCGAGGTCGACGACGTCGAGCCGGCCGGTTCCGTATCCGCCGTCGCTCCGGTAGTTCGTGCACGCGACCCACGCGCGCCCGTCGGCGATGGCCACCCCCTCGGGCCCGAGGGAAGTGGACAAGGGCGGGCCAGCCCGCCGCGTCGCGAGATCGAGACGACGAACGTCGCTGGACAGCCAATTCGTGACGATCGCCTCGTCGTTCGAGAGGGGAATGGCACACCACGGGTTGCTTCCGCGCCCTACGTCGATCCCGCCGCGTCTCGAAAGGTCGTGAGCGGCCAGGATCTCCACGTCGTTGTCGCCGGACGCCGTCACCAGGAGCTCCAGGCCGTTCGGCGTGGCGGCCACGCGGTTGGGCACCGCTCCGTGAACGGCGGCCTGCACGCTCATGATGCCGGTGATGGGGTCGAGGCTCGATAGCGTCCACGAAAGCGAGTTGACCACGAGGATGCGAGGCGGGGATGGGGGCAGATCCTCGCCCGGCGCCGGAACGCGATCGGGATCGGGCGAAACAGGATCCTCGGCGCAGGCGGCGACGAACGCCGCCGCGACCACGAGAAGGCAACGCGACAGCGCGTTCATCGGAGCACCGTGACTCTGAGAGTCCGCTTCGATCCGGTTTCCCGTACGAAGTACACGCCGGAGCTCGCCGGACGTCCTGCCCCGGTGCGTCCGTCCCAGAAGGTGTCGGGGTCACCGACCGGCAATCGTCGCACGACCTTTCCTCCGATGTCGAAAATGACGAGGTCGCTCGCGGACGCGGCTCCCGTCCGTCGGAAGCGGGCGGCTCCGCGCGTCGGGTTCGGGAACGCGAGCCACGCGGCGGCGGGAGAAGAGCCGGAGACGTGGGTGCCCGCGGGCCCGCCGCGACGAAACCAGAGGTCCTGATTCCCGCCCCGTTCGTCCTTCCACACGATCGAGACGAACGCCCCGTGCGCGAGCACGCTCGGCCGGACGGAGTTGCTGTTCGCGTTCGAGACTCGGAAGTCCCCGGATGGATCCACGTCCCACACGGCGCCTGGCGCCTTCGTCTTGTGGAAGACCTCCCAGGCGAAGAGGCTGTGCCGCGCGTCGCTCCAGACGAGGTGAAGCGAGCCATCGGGACCCGTATCGAGGCTCGGCTCGTCGGCGCCGGGGGAGAACGTGATCTGCTCGGCGAGCGGGCTCCAGACGCCGGACGAGCGGACTCGCGTGAACAGTGCACGCGCACCCGCCCGCGCGTCGGGCCACACCACGTGGACGTCGCCGGTCCCGTCGACCGCGAGCGCCGGAGCACCCTGGACGGCGCCGCCGAGATCGATGTCGAGCGGAACGGACCAGAGACCGGTGCCCGTGTCGCGGTGCGCATAGAGAATGCTCGCCCCGCCGCCGACGCTCCTCCAGGCGGCGTGCAGAGCTCCGGCCGCGTCGACCGCGACGGCGGGAAGCTCGGAGTGATCGGAGTCATCCGTCACGCGCACGTCGGCGGAGTCGCCGGGCGTGAGGTCCCAGTCGCCGCCGGCCGGCCGGGTCTTCGAGAGGATCTCCGCGTGGTTCCCGTCGAAGCGATAGTCCCACCACACGACGTGGAGCGTGCCATCGCCGGCGGCGGCCGGAACCGGGACGTAGCCGTTGTCGCCGAGCGCCTCCGGATGATCCGTGGTGGTGAGACGGACGTCCGCCGCCCGACTCGAGTCCCACGCGCCCCCGGCCGGCTTCGTCTTCGTGAAGATCTCCACGTTGTCGATGCCGCCCACGCGGTAGTCATGCCAGAAGAGATGAAGGTCGCCGTCCGGCGTGGTGGCGAGGGCCGGGAACTTGGCGCCGATGTCGTCGCCAGGATCGCCCGGATCCGAAGCCGGGTAATCGACCACGAGCTCCGGCGCAGTCCATCCGCCTGCGCCGAGCCGCTTCGTCCAGATTCGATACTGCTGACTGGGTGAGTCACGTTCCGCCCAGACGACGTGGAAGATGCCGTCGGGCGTGATGGCGAGCGGCCGGTGGTTCAGTCCCGTCTCGGTGTCGGTCGGCGTCTGCGAAACGTTCACCTCGGCGGTCCACGCGGCCGGGGCGGCGGTGGACGCGCTCGGCCCGGCGAGCGCGAGCGCCAAGGCCGCGATGGACGCGCGCGTCATCTCGTTCCCCCTTGGAGGCTGAAGCCGAGCCTCCACGTGCGACCGGGTAAGGGGTAGTCGCGAAAGTCGCGCGCGGCTTCGTTGGTGACGTTCGTGACGGCGGCGTCGAGGGCGAGTCCGCGACGAATCCCGACCCGGGCTCGGACCTCGCCCGTCACGTAACCGTCGAGCGATTTCGTGTTCGCGCGCGTGACCCAAACGTCGCCGACCCCACGCCAGAGCGTTTCGAGTTCGGTGCGTCCGCGACTCGCGACGAGGCCGGCGGCGCCGCTCCACCGGGGCCGATACACGAGCGCCCGGCCGTCGACGTTCGCCTCCCCGGTGCGGTCCCGCGTCTCGAGGAACGTGGCGGAGCCCGTGACCGCGACTCGCCAAGCCCGCGGGAGCGCGATCCCCAAGCCCCCCTCGGTCTCGACGCCGGCGATGCGAGCGCGCCCGACGTTGTGCGGGCGCCAGATCCCGCTCGCTCCGGGGGTCCATTGGATGAGGTCGTCGACGTCGCGCACGAACGCGTCGACCGTGAGGTGTCCATGCGCGGGGAGACGGAGGACCAGCCCGACGTCGAGATCGCGTCCGCGCTCCGCGCGAAGATCCGGATTCCCCGCCGCCGTCGCGCGAGCCGGCCAGAACAGCTCGTCGAAGGAAGGGGTCCGGTACGAGAGCCCGAACGAGATCCGCAATCCGAGACGATCGGGCAACGCGTCGAAGAGAAGGCCGAGTCGGGGACTCACGAACGGATCGAAGTCCTCCACGAAGTCTCCGCGTACGGCACCCATCCAACGCAGCGAGCGGCCTCCGACGGTGTGATCGCGCGAAACCTGAGCGCGCAGGTCGAAGGCCCGCCGGCGTCGGTACCCGTCGGTCGAGCTGTCGAGACGATCGTGAGACGCGCCGGCGGCCAGTCGGAGTGACGTCGCGTCACCGATCCGCGTGGCCGCCGCTTCCGCGGTTAGCCTCGAATTCTCGTGCGTGTCGTCCACGGGACCGAATGCGGCACCCGGCTCCCAGTACCGTCGGGCCAGCCGGATCCACCCGACATCCGCGGTCGTGTGCCACGGGCCCCGGCCGGCACGTCGGGCGCCCACCCCGGCGACGACGCGCTCGTCCCGGAGCCGGGCCGTCGGCGTGGGGAACTCCTCGCTGCCGGGGAGGCCGCGCTCTGCTCCGTCGCCCGCGGCGTCGACCCGCAGATCGAGTCCGCCCGCGCTCCCGTCGAGCCGCAGGTCTCCGCCCAGTCGTCGAAGGTCCGCGTTCTCCATCGTCATCGTGGTGCCGCGACGATCGTCGACCCATTCCCAGGTGCCGTCCGTCTCGAAGAAGCGACCCGACCCCTGGGCAGTCCAGCCGCGGCCGAGCGACGCGGCGGCGCGGCCCGAGACGTTGTGCTCACCGTGCGATCCCGCCGCCACCCGGAGCCGCGCCTCACCCGGCGTGGGCCGGCGCGTTCGCACGTGGATCGCGCCACCGACGGCGTCACCGCCCCAGAATGCCGACGCTCCGCCGCGAAACACCTCGACCGACTCCACCGACTCGAGCGGAATTGCCGAGAGATCCACGCCACCGCCCTGCGCCGGATTCCATCTTCGTCCGTCCACGAGAACGAGCACCTGATCAGCGGTCGACCCGCGGATCGAAGCCGAGGAGCTCACGCCCGGAGAGCCCGTCGAGGTCACGCGCACCCCCGCGATGGGCAGCAGCACCTCGTGGAGGTCGGCACCGGGCCGGCGACTGACGACGTCGCGGCCGATGCGTCGGGTCGCGAGCGGAAACGGGCCCATCGGATCGGGCAGAAGTGGCGCGCGCAGCTCGACGACCGGAAGGACGAACGACGGGAGTGAGTCCGGCGGAGCGACCGCCGTCGAGTCGCGCGAAGTCTCAGCGGTCGCGATGGCCGACGCCACGGCCACGAAGCCGCTCGCGAGCGCCCCGGAGAGTCCGGTCATCGAACGCGAAGCACGCGGGTGACGGCGGACTCCCCTCCGACGCGGGCTCGTGCAAAGTAAGCCCCTGGCGCCGCGACCCGTCCGGCAGCGTCACGCCCGTCCCAGATTATCGTGGAGGCGCCGCGCGGTCGCGGGCCGGCGTCGATCACGGTGACGCGTCTCCCGCGCACGTCGAGGATCTCGAGGGAGGCGCGGCCCGCGCTCGCGAGCTCGATCTCGATCGACGTTCGCCGCCGGAACGGATTCGGAAACGCGCGACGGATCGCCAGGCGTTCGTCGGAAGGTGGTCGGCGCAGAAACGTGATCGAGGAGGACCATCGGATCGCGCCGCTCGCGCGAACCGCGCCCACGCGATACGTGTAGGGCACGTCCGGTCTCAGGCCGCGATCCACCCACGCGGTCTCGGGACGCACGGGAAGCTCGGACGCGATCCGCTCGTAGTCGGAGTGCGCCGGCGTCTTCCGGTCGACGACGAATTCGATCACGTCGGTTCCGGTGAGCGCGCGCCAAGACAGACGCACGCCGTCGCCGGCGGCGACGGCCGAGAGACCGGACAACAGGATCGGGACCGGGTCCTGGCGCTCGACGACTCCGGAGTCGATGGGACCGTCGCCGACGAGGACGGCGCCAGGGTCTCCGGGGCCGCTCAGATCCTCGATCACGAGGAGGTCGCCGTCGAAGTCGGGCAGCAGCACCTGGCCGCCGGCGGTCACGCGCGGATTGCCGAGGAAGTGGAAGGTCTCGAAGAGAGGATCGGAGCCGTCGTGGGTCCAGGTGAGTGACGCCGCGTCGTACACCCAGATCTCGGAGCCGAACGAGAACGTGAGGACGTTCAAGACCACATCGCCGGCAGCATGGACGGCGCCGCCCCCCGGGTAGCCAGCGACGCCGAGCGTATCGACCGGCGTGGAAGTCACGGGGTCGATGACGTGGACGGTTCCCGCCGTCCCGGCGAAGTCTCCGGTGCAGATGACGTGGACCCGTCCGTCGGGGGCGACGAGGCACTCCTGTGGATTGATCCCCACCGAAACGGTCGCGACGGGCGACAGGTCCGTGAGGTCGAAGACGGACACGGTTCCGGGATCGTAAAGAAAGGTGTCGAGATCGAAGCCGGTGTTCGCGACCCAGAGGCGACCTGTGACGACGCACATTCCTTCCGGAGCCTTGCCGGTGGGCGCGCTGTCGACGATGGCGAGGCTCGAGCGATCCATTTCGAAAACCGTGTCGTTCGCGAGCGCGGTGACGAACATGCGGTCTCCGACGATCTCGATTGTCCACGGGTTCGATCCCACCGGCAGGGCGATCGCGCCGGCGACGCTCTCCGATTCGAGATCGAAGATCGTGACGTTGTCCGAGCCGGAATTGGCAATGGCGGCGTAGGAAAGGTCGCCGGCCACCTCGATCCGGTTCGCGAGGGAACCGAGAGCCGCGATGGCGGGGACCACGATCTGCGTGTCGAGATCGACACGTGCGAGACTGGCGTCGTTGGAGCCGACGACGTAGGCCGCCCGCGACGGCGGTAGGGCGTCGGCGTTTGTACTGGCGAGAATCAGCGCGACGAACGCGCCTGATCCCCATCGGGCCGGAATCGACATTTCGTCCTCCGAGCCTCGATGGGGAGGCGGAGCGACGAACCGATGGGTATGAGCATCGACGTCACCGGCCTCACCCTCGAAGGCGGTACACGATTGGTCCGGGCCGGTCTCCTGGCTCGCGGGTCGGCCGACTCCCGCGCCTTCCGGATATCTCCGTGGCACGTGCGGGAACCGTCTCCGCATACAGTGGCGGGGCCGCGCCGGCTTCCCACCGGCTTCCCGTCACCCGGACTGTGAACGATCCACCGCTCGCCGAGCTTGGCAGCGAGCTGTGACCAAGGCATTCAAACAGCGCGCGTGAGGGATCGTCAAGCGACGCTTTTCGACGCGCGAACGGAGCTGTTAGAATCGCCGCCCGGAACCGCTTCCACGGCCCGGGGTTTTCAGCTCGATCCCAGAATCGGAGTGTTTTCTTGCGTTGGTTCCGCCCTCTCGTCGCGCTCGTGATCTCCGTTGGCGCCGTCGTTTCCGCCCGGGGGCAGGCCGAGGATGCCGCTGGGAGCCCCGAGCTTTCGCTCGAGGAGGAGCTCGCCCGGCTGAAGGCGGAGGTCCTCAGAGGGGCCCCGACCGATGATCCCTTCGCGGAGGGCCGCGTGCCCGATCTCGTGGTCTTGTCGGTGACGGACGTCGCCGGCGAGATCGCGCCCTGCGGGTGAGGCAAGAACCCGAAGGGTGGGATGGCCCGGCGGGCCGCCTTCATCGATAGCGTCCGCACCGAAGTCGGAGGGGTCGTCCTCGTGGACGCAGGAAACTTCACCGGTCACCAGGTGGAGACGGCCGAGGCGCGCAGCCTCTTCCTGCTCGAGGTGATGAAGAAGGTCGACTACGACGCGATCACGATCGGGGCCTCCGATACGAGGCTCGGAGGAGGTCTGCTGCGCTCGATCGTGCAGGGCGGAGAGTACCCGTTCGTCTCCGCCAACATCGTCGATTCGGAGAGTCGAGATCTCGTTTGCGATCCCTATCGAATCATCGATCGGGATGGGCTCCGAATCGGCATCACCGCGGTCACGTTCTTTCCGTTCGCCAAGCTCGAGAGCGTGCAGGCGGAGGGCTTCGATGCGCTGGATCCGGCTGAGTCGCTCGAGAAGATCGTACCTGAGCTACGACGCGAGGCCGACGTGGTCATCGTGCTCGCGCGAATGCACTCGAACCGGGCGCGACAACTCGGTGAGCACTTCGTGGACATGCTGGACGTGGTCGTGGTCGGAAACTCGGAGGGCGGCCGCGGGCTCGTCCATCCCGAAAACGGCGGGGCCGTGTACGTGACGTCCAGTGACCGCGGCCAATCGTTCGGTGTCGCGAAGCTCGCTCTCGCGGACGGGCGCGTCGATCGAGTGACGGGCGACGAAGTGATCCTCACGAAACGTCTGCCGGAAGAGCCGGAGATGTTGTCCACCGTCCAGGAGTTTCAGCGCAATCTCAACGACCTCATGAGGATCCAGGCCGCGACGGGGAAGGCGCTCCAGTCGTCGGCGGATGGACACTACTATCTCGGCGTGGAGAGCTGTGCCTCTTGCCACGAGCGGGAGTACGAGATTTGGCGCGAGACGCCGCACGCTCACGCGTTCCAAACGCTCGTGACCGCGGGCCAGGAAGCGCTGCCGGAGTGCTACGGGTGCCACGTGACAGGACATGGCGATCCGATCGGGTACGATCCGGCCGTCGACGGAGATGCGCGTCTCGTCAACGTGCAGTGCGAAGTCTGCCACGACAAGGGTAGCCGTCACTCGCGCGACGGCGACTACGGGCGCTCCCTCTTGATGAACGCGTGCGGACAGTGCCACGATCCCGACAACAGCCCGGACTTCGATGCCGAGATCTACTGGCTGATGATGGAGCATTAGCCAACGCGGAATCCAAGCGTCCTGCCGATGACGTTCGAATTCGAGGCTGCGACGTCGCGTCGATGGCCAGACCGTGTCTCAATTTCGAACAAGGTCTGGGCTTCGTTCGTGTCGTATCCCAATCCATGTATGCTTTTCGCCCACAATCGGTGTGGTACAGCCAGCGGGAGTGGTCCCCTTCCGCCTTTCCGGAAACGCCGTAGCTGTCAGGAACGAAAGTTAGAGCCACTCCCGCCGCGGGAGTCCCTCTCACCCTCGCCGATCCTGCAGACCTTTGGCAGAACCATCGGCGGGCGTCACCGCGCGATTACGTTGACCAGAGTGGCTCCGCTGCGACTACCCGCCGGTGTCAGGGCTTGTTCATGGCTGCGTGCGCGGTCGCGATGCTTGCGCGGTCGCAACATGTTTGGGCTAGGGCGAGACGAGAAAGTTGTCGAACCGCGCACTTTTGGATTGACGCATTCTGAGACGCGTTCCCGTTGCCGACCGTACACGTGCGCCGACTTCATCAGAGAGCAACGGAGAGGCCGGCACTACCGAG
>JALGZO010000425.1 GCA_025774865.1 bacterium
GCCCCGGGAGCGAGTCTCATGGCCGTGAGGGTTCTCGACTCGGACGGAATCGGGACCTCCGTCTCGGTCGCCCGGGGGATCCGATTCGCGGTGGACAATGGAGCGGACGTCATCAATTTGAGCCTCGGGATGTACGTGAGGGCGGACGTGATCCGGGACGCGATCGAACAGGCACGGGACGCCGGCGTCGTCGTGGTCACGGCCGGAGGCAATCGAGGCCTCGACGATCGCGATCACTTTCCGTCTCGGTTGAGCGAGACGATCGCGGTCGCCGCCACCGACGCCAACGACCTGAAGGCCGACTTCTCGAATTACGGCCCGCACATCAATGTCGCCGCTCCCGGCGTCGGTCTCCTGTCGACGTACCGCTGGTCTCAGGCGGGGCGGCGCTCCGGCTGGAGGTGCATCCCGGCAACCCCGAAGATCTCACCGACGCGTTGGAGGAGAGCTCCGCGGAGTTCCATCACGAGGGTCAGCCATACAACGGCAAGCTCGGCGACGGAAGACTCGCTCTCGAAGAGCTGGTCGAGTCCTGATCGTCCCGCGTCCGGTGAGCGTATGATCAACGCTCACCGGACGCGACCGACTCCTCCCAGGCCCGCAGCCGCGGAGCGATCGCGGTCACCCCGAGCTGCTCCGCCCTGCGCCCCAGTTCGATCGCCCCCTCCAGATCGCCAGTCGCCGCCAGCGCCTGCGCCAGGTTGACGAGAGCGCCCGGGTTCTCGGGCTCGAGCTCGGCCGCGCGGCGGAACGCGGGGACGGCCTCGGAGACTCGACCTGCCTCGGCGAGAAGTGTCCCGAGGGTCATCCACGCGGGTGCGAGGTCGGGATCGAGTCGCGTCGCCTCCTTGGCGGAGCCAAGCGCTTCGTCGCCGCGGCCGAGGGAGCGGAGGGCGAGCGCGCGATTCTGGTGGGCTCCGGCCACCGTCGGATCGATCTCGATCGCTCGCTCCGTGAACGCGAGCGCCTCCGCCGGGCGACCTTCATCCTGCAACGCGCCGCCCACCGCGACGAGATTCAGCGCCGGGTCCGCCCGAACTCCGGGATCGCGCAGAGCGAGGAAGAGACAAGCGATCGCGGCCGCGAGGGGGGCCACCCACCCGCGCGCGCGGCTCGAACGGAGCGCCCGCCAGCCCTCGTCGACCGCAACCCCGGCCAGGACCGCCGCCGGCACCACGAGCGGCAACCGGTAGCGTGCATTCACGAAGAACATGAGGAGGGAAGCCGAATAGGTGACAATAAAGAGAGTTAGCAGTCTCCCCTCCGCACCCACCCGGCCCGGCCGGCGACCGAGCCAGAAGACCCCCGCGCCCGCTCCCACGAGAAACCAGGCCCACGGACCCGGCCACCACGAGAGCGTGCGTGCCCGCTCCCGCACGAAGGGAAAGCCGAGGTTGTCGTCGGTCTCGCGTACGTGGAAGAGAAGCGCGAGCTTTCGGAGCGTCAGCTCGGCCGTCGCCCCCGGGTGATCGACGATCCAGGAGAGGGCGCGCTCGCGGTGGAACCGCGACGCCTCCGCCAGCGTCATCTCTCGCCCGGCCAGCTGCTCCGCCTCCCGGTGAAACGCTCCCCGCGGCCCGAAGTCCTCGGGCCGGCGTAGGAGCGATCTCCCGCCGAGAGCCTCGTCACCGAACCCGGTGGCGAAGATCATGCCGCCGTTCACGGTCAACGGGGTCCACGCCCCACTGAGGACTCCGTTGCGCAGAATCACCGGGGCCAGGGCCGTGAGCCCGCCGGCGACGAAGAGGATCCCGGCCCGCTTTCCCTCCCGGCGGACCAGCCACGCCGCACCTACCGGCAGAAACAGAAGCGCATTGGAACGGGCCAAACCGAGCACTCCGAGCAGCAACCCCGCCACGAACGCGCGCCCGCCGCCGAGCAGAACGACGAGGAAGAGCGCCGTGAAGAAGACGGCCACCGACGGGTAATACAGCTGGTGCTCGTAGAACACGAGCACCGGCGACAGCGCGAGGAGGAGCCCCGCGACCAGACCCGCCCGCGGCGAGAACCGAGCGCCGAGCCGCATCCCGAGGAGCGCCGTCCCCACCCCGAGCCCGTGCTGCAGGACTCGGATGAGGTCAGGCTCCGGCCCGGAGACGAGGAAGATGACCCCGAGAAGCGCCGGGTAGAGCGGCGCGAACCACAGGGTCTCCCTCCCCCACCCCCAGTCACCGGACGCAAACCGGGTCGCCAGATCCACGTAAGACCGCCCGTCGATCGCGAGGATCGAAAAGAGCGGGTCGCTGCGGGTCTCGACCCAGAA
>JALGZO010000426.1 GCA_025774865.1 bacterium
CTTCCGCTTCGACGACGTTCGCGGCGATCGCATCTCGCAGGTCTCCGGGATCCTGAACAGCGTGACGTCTGAACTCTCCTCGACGATCGCCGAACTGGTGAGCGCACGAGAATATCTCCGAGCCATCGTCGAGAGCTCGGGCGACATCATCATCACCGTAGAGCCCTCCGGCCTCATCCGAACGTTCAATCGCGGGGCAGAGGAGATTCTGGGATACCAACGGGACGAAGTGATCGGCAAGCACATCGAGACCCTGTTCGCCGATCCGCGTGAGCGCGACATGGCCATCGCACAACTCGAGCACACCGATCACGTCGTCAACTACCAGACGCACTTCATTACCAAGGAGGGCGAGCGACGGAACGTCATTCTGACTCTGTCCCATCTCCACGCGCCGGATGGTACGCCTCTCGGGACATTCGGGATCAGCAAGGATGTGACGAAGGAAATCCGACTCCAGCGTCAGCTCCTGCAGTCGGAAAGAATGGCAGCACTCGGCCAGGCGATCACCGGTATCCAACACTCCATGAAGAACCTGCTCAACGTGCTGCAGGGTGGGTCCTACATGGTGAAGACCGGCCTGGCAAAGGACGATCGGACGTTGCTAACCGAAGGGTGGGAGATGGTGCAAGAAGCCATCGAGCACATGACCGAGATGTCCAAGAGCATGCTACACTTTGCACGCGATCGGAAGCTCAACACCGCACCAACCGACATCACCGCGTTGGGAAGGAAGATCCACACACTGAGCGCGGCTCGTTTCCAGGAACACGGTATCACGTTGGCCCTCGAAATCAGCGGTGGCCTCCCCCCAGTTGAATGTGATCCTGAGATGATTCACTCGGTGGTCATGGACCTCCTTTCAAACGCCCTCGACGCATGTTCGTGGAAGGAGTATGGGAATACGGAGATACCCCGCGTGACGCTCCACATCCACAAGGCGTCGCTCGACGGCCATGTGTGTCTAGAGGTAAGTGACAACGGCGACGGCATGACCGATGAGGTGCGCGCCAAGGTGTTCACGCCGTTCTTCAGCACGAAGAAGAAGAAGGGCACGGGAATGGGACTGGCGGTCGTGGCTCGCGTTGTGAGTTCTCATGGAGGAAGGACCACTGTCGAATCCGAACCTGGGCAGGGCGCAACCTTCCGTGTGTTGCTGCCAATCCAGGGGCCAAGTGTTAGGGAGGAGGAGGAAGATGGCGAAACGCGTGTTGGTCGTCGATGATGATGAGAATACCGTCAAGTTCCTTTCGGTAGCGCTCCGGGAGAACGGGTACGAGCCGATCGGGGCATTTGATGGAGACGAGGGCCTGGAGCGGGTTCAGGACTCCCAGCCCGACCTGATTCTCCTCGACGTCATGATGCCGAAGCGAACCGGGTTCGTCCTCTTCAAGCAGCTCCGGAAACACGAAGAGTACAGGAACATCCCGGTCATCATGCTGACGGCCGTCGCCGAAGTTCTCGAGGAGGACGAGAGCGCCGCGGAGGGGGATACGTACGAGCGACCCTACGACAGCCTTCGAGAGACTCTGAAAAAGGCGATCGTGAAGATGCGAGAGGAAGGTCTCGTGCGGCCCGAGATGTTCATCGACAAGCCGATCAATCCTGATAGGTTGATCGAGGCCGTCAAGGAGTTGATCGGGTAGGCGGCCTACCGACCCCCGGTGCGAGTGCTCACGCAGTGGCCCTGGAACGGGACCGACGCGCACGCCCTGCGCGATTCGGGAACCCACCGCATGTTTCTCCCGTAGGGATTGGTGCTCCCAGCTCGGATCGGGGGGCATCTGACAGGAGGGAGCGCACGGGATGGATCCAGCACTCGCGGATGTCATCGGGCCGGTGGTAGCCATGCTGAGTCTCGGCACGTTCGTGCTGATCGGCCTCAAGATGCGATACACGCATCTACGCCACACCAAGTACAGTCAGCTCGGCCGAGAGGACGTCGAACGGCTCACTGACGAGGTTGCGAACCTGCGGGAGGACGTTCGAATGCTCCGCGAGGATTACGTCGAGCTGTACGAACGCGTGGAGTTCGCCGAGCGGGTGCTCACCCGGGGG
>JALGZO010000427.1 GCA_025774865.1 bacterium
GGGCGCCGACTTTGATCAGAACGGCGTCCTGGACGTCGCCACGCTGCTCGATGAGCAGGCGTTCGGCACCAACATCGCGGGGGTATTCCTGGGCAACGGGGACGGCACGTTCGCCTCGAACCCGGTCAACATCGTACCGGCGTCGAGCACGCTGGAGTCGCTGCGCGTCGGGACCGACGTCGACGCGCCCGACGTCGACGGGGACGGAGACCGGGACGTGGTGATCACGAGCTACGCCTCGAACGACATCTCGGTGTTCATCAATGACGGCAACAGCGCGCTGACCCGGAACATGCGCTACGGAGCGAACGTGACGCCCCGGGAGACGGCGGTCGCCGACATGAATGGCGACGGGATCGAGGATCTCTGCACGCTGGCGAGCCGCCCGAACTACTACAGTGGGGTCATCGTGCTGATGGGGCGGGGGAGCGGGACGCCCGTGCCGGCACCGGAGGTCCACGCCGGTGGCCCCGTCGCGCTCCGGCTCGAGAGCCGCCCCAACCCGTTCGGCCCCCACACCACGATCTCGTACGAGATCCCGACGTCCGGCGACGTCGAGGTCACCGTGTTCAATGCCCTCGGGCAGCGGGTGAGGATGCTGAGGAGCGGCCATCGCGAGGCCGGCCGTCATGTCGTCGGCTGGAACGGGACGAGCGACGCGGGGTCACGAGTGAGCAGCGGTGTCTACTATGTCGTGGTGAGGGCCGGGGATGCGCGGGCGGTGAAGAAGATGACGCTGCTGAAGTGACCGAGTGACGGCTATCCGTGCCAGGAGGAGGATCGACAATGAGTCGCCATCGAAGGAATGGAGGTATCGGCATCGCCCGGGCCATCGCATTCACCGTTGCGACTCACGCCCCGATCGCGGGTGCTGATCCGGCCTGCGGCGACTGGAGTCTGGTCGATCCGCCAACCGGCACCCTGGCTGTCTTCGGCGTGGAGGTCCGGTCCGCGGACGACGCGTGGGCCATGGCCTACTTCAATCCGGATCCCAAAGACCTGATCCGTTGGGACGGAGTGACCTGGAGCGCGGTGCCGACCGATGACGTCTGCAACGGATATGCGGCGATCAGCGTCGAAGCGCTGGATCTCGTCGGACCCTCGCATGTGTTCGTGGCCGCCCGCGCTTCGACGGGGCCGTTCAGCAGCGATCAGCTCCTGTTGATCTGGGACGGGGCGAGCTGGGACGACTGCCACTCGCTCACCCTTCGCCCGGACATCATGGGAGCGCCGCGGAACGGCGCACCGAACGCGATCGTTGCGGCGGCGGCCGACGACGCCTGGATCCTCGGTGCTGCCCCCGGAGTCGGAGATGGCAGCGGAGAGGGCTACCTGACGGTCCACTGGGACGGATCGGAGCTGACCGAGGAATCCACGTCGGGCGGGCCCGGCAACGCGTCGAAGACCTTCCGGGACGGGGTGGCGTTCGCGAGCAACGACATCTGGGCCGTGGGTCAGTACCGGATCATCGGGGCGGGGACCCCCGGCTACCACGCGTCGACGTACCACTTCGACGGTGCGAGCTGGAACTACGTTCCCAATCCGGCCGAGCCGCTCTGCTGCCAGTCCACCGATCTCAACACCGTCGCCGGTGTCGCCCCCGACGACGTGTGGGCGGCAGGCTCGTGGGGCATCGAGCCGTTGTTCATGCACTGGAACGGATCGTCATGGTCGATCGTGCCGGGGCCGGCGGGCGCGACGGGGAACATCTACCAGATGGTCGCGATCGCCTCGGACGACGTGTGGGCGGTGGACGCGCTGAACGGTACCGGCATCGGCAAGTTCTATCACTGGGACGGAGTCTCCTGGAGCATCGTCCTGCCCCAGGACATTCCGGGCGCCACGACCGTCAGCCGGCACGCCGGTCTGGCCGCCGTCGGATCTTGCGACATCTGGGCCACGGGCAGCATCGACTACGGACAGGGCACCGAGCCGTTCATCGAGCGCCTCCAGCCCGGAGGCGCAACCGGGGTGCCGACCCTGGCCTCTGACGGTTCCTTCCTGGAGGTGTCCCCCACCCCGATCCAGAGCTCCACCCGGATTCGCTTTGCGATGAC
>JALGZO010000428.1 GCA_025774865.1 bacterium
TACCCGATTCGCGGGCGCGAAACGACTCATCGCCGCGTTCGGGATTCCCGATGACGTCCAGGCCGAGGACCACGGGTTCCAGCGGCTCCATGTAGAGGATCGGGAGGTAGTCCGGCCGCCGGTCGGCGAGCATCAGCTCGCCCCCGACCGTCTTTTGCTGCAAACGGAACTCCGGGAAACCCTCGGCACGCACCGTCTCGACCAGGCTGTCCCGATCGGCGTCGTTGACCAGCGGCATCCACTCGAAGGCATAGATGCTGGGGTGGCGCTCGATGATGGGCCGAGCAAACGTCCGGAACTCCTCCCGCGAAACGTCATCGGAAGAGAGAAACAGTGCCGCTACCGAACGGAGGAGCTCGAGGGGTACGTCGAACTGGGTCTCGATGGAGAAGGCGAGTTGCTGGGCCTGAACCACGAAATCCCGGTGCTTCTGATGCCGTTCGCGGCCCCGAAGGGCGCCGAACACGAGCGATGAGAGCAACGCGACCACGAGAAAGACGCTGATGGGTCCGATGGTGTTCCAGGAACTCGCGGGCGCGGTGGGGCGGTCCGCTTTCCTGAGCCTCGGGCGGGGCCTCGCCACTACAGCAGCGCCCGCGCCTTCCGCAGATCCTCCCGGATGCGCGACCGATCCGGCCGAAGCTCGGCTGCCTCCTCCAGCAGCGCGACACCCTCCTCGACCTCGCCCCGCTTGACCGCAGCCAGTCCCAGGCAATGCTCGGGTGACGCGACGAAGTCCAGCTCGAGATGCCGGTCCCGGAACATGCTGAGCTCCATCTCGCGCGCCTCGGTGGCGAGCGCCACCCCTTCCTCCAGGTCCCGGTCCCCCGCGATCAGGACCCACGCGAGCTGTGTCTTGTTCTCGCGCGACGGGTTCATCCCGACGACCTGGCGCGCCGTGGACTCCGCTTCCTCGAATCGCCCCTGCTCCGCGAGCGCGCTCGACAGCCACCGGAGCGCGCGCGCTTCCACCCGTCCGTCGAGAAGCTCCCGGTATGCCCGCTCCGCCTCGGCGGGCCGGCGGCGGGCCATCTCCACCGCGGCGAGCCCGAGTCGAGGCATGGAGTGGCCCGGCGAGTGCTCGGACGCCTTCCGGAAGGACTCCGCCGCCGCGTCCAGCGAACCTTCCCGGAGCTGGCACCACCCCATCGACGTGTGCGACCAGCCGTTTTTCGCGTCGAGCGCCAGGGATTGTTCCAGCCACGGCCGCGCCTCTTCGCAGTCGCCCGTGAGCTCGAGCGTCTTCGATCCGACGCCGTTCAGCAGATCCGCCTTCTTCGCGTCGGAGTCCGCGTGCGCGAGCTGCCGGTCCAGCTCCGCTCGGAACTTCTCCTCGTCCCCGAGGAGTCGATCAGCGTAGATGAACTTGCCGGCCTTCTTCGCGTAGCGTTCGGATCCGCGGATCTCCTCGAGGAACGCGCGCGCCTCATCCTTTTCGCCTTGCAGGAGGTAGAGGTCGAACTTCCCCTCCCACAAGTAGGGAGCCTGCTCCGGCCACTTGGTCTCCATCTCCGCGAACTGCCTCTCCACCTCGTCGTAGTCGCGCATTTCCCCGGCCGTCCACGTGGTGAGGGCCGTCCACTGGAACCCGACGTCGTCGGGGCTCGCCTCCTTCGCCTCGAGGAGGAGTCGCCGGCCGCGAACGAAGTCCCCGCGCTCGTTGCTCACCCGCGCTGCCGTCACGAGCACCTTGTACCAGTCGCGGGGCTCGGTGACCCGCTTCCTCGCCTCCGCGAGGGACGTCTCCATCTCGTCCTCGCGCCCGGCGGCGTGCGCGACCTCGACCCACCACCGGTATCCGACCTCCCGATCGGGGTTCGCCGCCAGGAACCGACGGACGCGCTGCATGGAGGCGTCCGGCTTTCCGAGACGTCCGTTGCAGTCGAAGATGTGCTGGTAGGCGACGGTGAATGACGGATCCAGGTCCACGGCCCGCTCGAAAGAGGCGAGCGTCACGGCATCGGCAACCTTCTCCGAGTGGAACTGCGCTTCGCCCAGACCGTACCAGGCCTCCTTGTCCTCTGCGTAGAGCCCGCAGACCTGTTCGTAGAG
>JALGZO010000429.1 GCA_025774865.1 bacterium
CGGGTCGACCTCGTCGAGGAAATCGATGCTGCCGATCGGCGGAACGATTTGGACCGAGTGGCAGACGTCGCAGTTGATCCCGTCGTCGGAGAGATCGTCGAGCTCGGGGTTCGAGCCGTCGGGGAGACTCGCCAGCCACTGCTCCTGGCGGACAAGGGCCGGCGCGTGACACGCGAAGCAGGTCTCGCCGACTCTCTCGCCCGGTTCCCGAGAAGCGATCTCGGCCATGGCGAGCATCAGCGGATCGACGCCGCCGAACGCGTGCATCGATGCCCTCCACTCGTCGAAGTGCTGAGGGTGACAGCTCCCGCACGTTGCGGCGGACGCGAACGGCCCGAGGGACTCACCGCCCCCTCCCGTGAGCTTCTCCCCGCGATCGGTGCAGGCGGACAGCGAGAACGCGACGATCACGAGAACGTCGCTAAGACGCGGTTTGCACCGGTCGCGGTGGGCGTGGGGAGATGCGATGGTGGGAACTCCGGTACGCGGGGAACGGGACAACCTCACCATTCTAGCTCACCCCAGGCGGTGGACAAGGCCCAACCCCTTCTCTAGAATCCGCGCCTCACCGCAGCCCGGTCTCGAGCCGGAGGAGACGACGTGATCACGATCGGGATGAACTACGAGATCGTCCCCGGTAGAGACCGGGAATTCGAGGAGAAGTTCCGTACCGTGATCGACTCGTTCGAGCAGAACGCCGGACATCACAGTTCTCACCTCTTCCGCGACGTGAACTCGCCCCAGAGCTACCTGATCCACAGCGAGTGGGAATCCAAGGACGCGTTCCTGGACTTCATTCGTTCCGACGAGTTCCGCCGCGTGACGAGCTGGGGACGAGAAGGAATCCTCGCGGACCGTCCGCGGCACCGGATCTACGGGGAGGAGTGAGGTCGGAGGAACGCCAGAACCCTCTTGAGCTTCGCCATCCGGAACGGCTTCGGCGATCGAAACATCTGGTTGAAGAGACGGCCGGGCAGCACGGCGAGGATCCCCGCGAGCTCGACGGGCGAAGGAACCACCGCGCGGTCCGCGGGGCGATAATCGAACTCCAGCATCAGTTTCCCGAAGACTCGCTCACCCACCCAGATCTCGGTTTTGGATAGTTCCGTCCGCCAGCGGTCTCGCGACGTCGCCACGATCCCTCGTGTCACTTCCGGGTCCCCCGAGTCGGCCGCCGACTCGTGGCCGAACGACGTGTTCGTGCGCGTTATCTCGAGCATGTCGGGGACGAACTGCACCCCGATGTGCTCGCAGAGCGCCGGCACTTCGTGCTGCGGATCCGCTACGAGGTCCTCGTACCGGACGCAATGGACCGCGGCCCCGCGAGGTCCTCGCCGTGCCGCGAGGAGCGCCGTCATGTAGCTTCGCCAGAGAAGCGCGTTCGTGAGCGGATTGTACCGCTCGCGATAACCGGGGACGTTCCTGCGGAAGTAGTTCTTGCACGAAGACAGGAAGCCCCGCGGATCGCGGACGAGAGCCACGACGCGCATGTCCGGGAACCACTCGAAGAGCCTCGAAAGGTAGAGCACGTCCTGGGGACTCGAGTCGCCCCAGAAGTCGGCGCCCGTGATCTCGGCTCCGGTCTTGAGGAGCGCGGCGATGAGTCCCCGGTAGCCTCCCCCCTCCTCGTCGAGACGTCGCCGGAACGCCTCGACCGTGAGGACCTCGGCGACCTCTCGGTCGGAGTCGTTGTTACTGACGACTCGACGAATCCGCTCGATCGCCCTTCTTTGACCCGCCTCGTCCGCGAGATCGCCCAGGTTCTCCCGATCGTCCCAGACGCGCTCGAAAAAGTGCACTTCGTCGAAGAGACGAATCCGGGGATGCTGGTTCAGGATCTCCTTCACGAGGGTCGTACCGGTGCGCGGGGCTCCGACGACGAAGATGGGACGACCGGACATCGTGGCGGAGACCTCCTCGGTGGAAGCTCGGCTCCGGGGCTCGAGCCGATTCCATGGTATCACGGAGCCGCGGGGCGAGACGGGGGGCCAGAGTCGGGGACTCGACGGCCGACACCCGGAGCTCAGTTTCGACGAGATCGGTCGAGT
>JALGZO010000430.1 GCA_025774865.1 bacterium
CCGGCGCGGTGACGTCGCGCGCTGTCGCGAGACGCGCACGGAACGAGCCTGCGCGATCACCGTGGTGACGCGGCAGCCGACCGAGTTCCTCGGCGACGGCGAGGTTCTGTGCTGCGGGACGCGCTTCGAGGTTCGCGTGAGCGCCGCCGCGCTTCCGCTCGTGGGTCCCGAGCCGACCGACCCGGTCTTCGCGCGCGTTCGTCGGAGGTCTGCCGCACCGCATCCCCCCCCGCACAGCGCTGTGAGGTTCCGTCGACACGCCCCGCGCCTGGAAGCGCGGCCGGAGGATTCGACGTCGCGCCAAGCGACATCCACCCCACGACTTGACGATCGCCCTCACACCTCGGCCTGACTGGCCCGCGTCTTGAAAGGGGAAGAAGGGACGGCACCGCGCGAAGCACGTCGCTCTCGCGCCGCACCGTCCCCGGCGAACGGCGCCGGGCACTCTTCGAGCGCGAAGGAGGATTCCCCATGAAATCGCGATGCAGCCGCCCCCCGCGGCGAGTGATCCTGTCGAGTCTCGTCCTTCTGACGATGGTGATCGGCTCGGGTTGCGCGAGAGACTCGTTGCTGGGTCCGTCGAACGAGTCGACCGGCCCTTCGTTTTTCGGACCGCCGGCGGACGGCGAGACCCCGCCGACCGGGCTGGCGACCGTCGCGCTCGGCCCCGAGAGTCTCTCACTCTGGCCCTACACGGGATCGAGCTTCGACGGAAGTCCGGTGGACCCCATCAACCTGATCTTCGCCGGCGAGGTGGACCCGCTTCAGATCCGCGCGGCGCTCATGGCGCTCGACGGCGACCGGAGCGAGTTCAACATTCCGCCGATCCCGCCGTTCAACGCCCGCTGGACGGACCTCGTGGGAGGTGGCGTGCAGACCGCGTACGCCGAAGGGCCGCTCGGTTGGTCGGGCAGCGTCATTCAGCTGACGCTCGGCGACTTCGGTCCGATCCGCGTGCACCTCCGCCTCTTCCGCACCCGCCACGCGTACGGCGAGTCGGGAACGTGGACCCTCGGCGGCGCGCACTTCGAGCTCCAGATTCCGGGAACGGCGGAGCACCAGGTGCTCTCGTGGGAGCTGGCCGAGCAGATCGTCGTGGCGGACCTCATTCGTTCCGGCCTGCTGGATTCGACCGTTCCGATGCAACCGAGCGGGCTCATCTCCGACGCGCCGACTTACCGGACCATTCCCGCCGTGATCTACAACGGAATTCCGGCGCCGCTCGTCGGGCTGATCGGCGGCCCGTCCCAGCCGGTCACCGAAGACGTGCCGATTCCGAGTGACGGCTCGGCCACCATCCTGAACGTCGCCGGCTCCGTGCCGATCGAGTCCGGAAGCTGGAGCCGGTCAGCCGCGGTCGCCTTCGGTCAGGTCGTACCGAAGCCGTTTTGCGTTACCGGCCCCGGCGACTTTCTCATGGTGACCGGGCCCGTCGATTTCGTCACCGACGTGACCGTCAACGCGAACGGTCGCTACACCTACCACTCGAGCTACGCGGGCCACCTCGAGGCGACTCCGGTCGACATGTCTTCGGGAGCACCGGTTCCAATCGGCGACCCGCAAGTGGTGCGCGTGGCCGGCCGCCAGACCGGCTTCCTGGACGAGTCCGGTGGTCGCATCGCCGCTCGCGATCGCCGGCTCGTCCGGAGTGGGGACGGACCCGAGCTGTGGAACTCGCGCCTCGTCGTGCCGGAGCACGGACGGAAGACCCACTCCGTGCACGAGCAGTGCCTGGATTCGACCGAGTAGGTTCCACCCCGAGGGAGGTTCCCGCCGGGAGCCTCCCTCTACTCCACTCCGAGATCCTTCAAGAGCCGGTTGAGATAACTGCGCTGGAGACCGAGGTATTCGGCGGCTCGCGTCTGGTTTCCGTCGCTCCGGGCGAGGGCCTCGCGGAGGATTCGCCGTTTCGCCTCCGCCAGCGAATCCTTCCAGCGACTCTCGCTGTCCGCGACCGGATCGACTTCGGCGCCCGCCCGACGAATCTCCGGCGGCAACACACCAGGCTCGAGTCGGGAGCCGGGCGCCAGGACCACCATCCGCTC
>JALGZO010000431.1 GCA_025774865.1 bacterium
GTCACGGTGGGGTCGTCCCCTCGGAGTGTCCGTTTCAGCACCACGCCGGCGACGATGAGTGCTGCGGCCCCGAGCACGATGGCGATACGGGGGAGTCTCATGGTGTCACGCTCCTCCGCCGCACCCTTCGTGGCACGGGGGCTCGGGTGCCCGGTCCTGGACGTACGGTTCACCCGTCTCGAGGGATCTCTCGGCCCGCGCGAGCTCGCTGCCCAGGTAGGCAGCGTGGTCGAGTCGCGAGACGAGCTCCCGGGCGATGATAGTCGCGTAGAGCTCGTGCGCCGTCCGGCCGGTGAATGCGCGGGCGAGCGTGCCGTCGTTCTCGTAGTGCTCGACGAGGATGACCTTGCGGATACGGTCCGGGAAGAGGACGAAGTAGCCCTTCGGATCGAGCACGAGATGCGGTGGTGGCTCGGGCGCCACGGCGTCGGGTTCGTCCGGTGCTGAGACACGCGGACCTCGCGACTCGTTCGGAAACGGCACTGTCGCGAGGGCCTCGAGGATGGTCTCGGCACTCTCTTCGCCGAGCTGATCGACCGCGGTGACCTCGCGACGGAACGTTTCGACCGTCTCCGACGGGAGGTTCCGCAGCACCGGCCGCCGCCCCTTCGCCCCACGGATCCGGCCGCCCTCGTCCACACCGTGGGTCATGAGGCTCAGGAGCGATTGTCCCGGCCGGTGGCCGATCCGCTGCTGCGAGTCCGTACCGCAGACGAGCAGGGTCAGGAGGTTCGGGTTCGCCATGACGTTCGTGATCACGCGCTCGATGCCGAGGTTCTCCGTATGGAGCGTGCCGACGATCGCCACCTGGGGCGGACGCGCGGCCATCAGGGCATCCATGAGGGACGTGGACG
Organism: bacterium; assembly: GCA_025774865.1. Lineage (GTDB taxonomy): Bacteria > ARS69 > ARS69 > ARS69 > ARS69 > JALGZO01. Next base: position 855 of record JALGZO010000431.1, read on the forward strand.
TGAGGACGCAGACGGCGATGTGGCCGCCGGCGTCGAGGACCTGGTACTCCCCGGGGAGTGGCGGCCACGTCTGCCCGCGAGTCGGCGTATCCGTCGGGCAGGCGTCGCCCGCGACCACCTCGGGATAGGCTTCGGCCGCCACGTTGAGTCCGTTGGCCGGCCAGCAGGTGTCGCAGCCGAGGCAGTCGTACTTGCGCGGGAGGACTCGGTCGGTTCCTTTCCGAAGGGCCGGTGTCAGGTGCTCCCGGTCGGGGTGGGGCAGCGACGGAAGCGAATCCGAGAGCTGCGCGAGCGCATCCTGGAAGCAGCCGCAGGGCCAGCACTTTCGTGCGGCCGCGGCTTCGCGCATCTCTTCGGCGATTCGGAGGACGGGGTCGTGCGTGCGGATGTCGCTCACGGGACGGCCAACCTCCTGAGGAGGTGTTCTTTCTGGACGCCCCGGAGACACTTGCCGCCCTCGCGGAGCCGCAACCGCTTCCGGAGCTCCCTCCGGTCACGGTCCAGGACCATGGTCGGAATGGTCGCGACCGCCCGAAAGAGCAGCTCCTGGAACGGCTCGGGAGCGTCGGCCGGGCGGTAGTAGACCCACCGGCCTTCCTTGCGGTTCTGGAGCAGGCCGACCGACTTCAGGGCCGCGAGATGCTTCGACACATTGTATTGGGGCTGCTCCAGACTATCGACGAACTCGCAGACGCAGAGCTCCGCTCCCGCGTCGAGGAGCAGTCGCAGGATCCGGAGCCGCGTCGGGTCGCCCAGCGTCTTGAGCATCGCGGTGTAGGTCTCCATCGGGTCTCCTGCTCGGTTGCGCATCCAGGCATGTATTATCGGCGGCTGCGGTGGCCGTGGCAAGGGTCAGCCGCCGGCGCCTCATCGCGAGGCCGAGATCGGTATGTCACATATCGCCGCCGGGACGCATAAGGGGAGTAACCACCTCAATCAGGAGGAAACAGATGCCCCTATCGAGACTCGCCGGTCGCGCTGCTCTGGCTCTTGGCATTCTGTGTGCTGCCATGCCTGGCGTCGCTTCTGCGCAAACGACGGAGTACGAGGTCACCTTCGAGAGCACCTGGAGCGCGGCGACCCACCCCATCGACTTCCCGCCCAACCCTCACTTCTCGGGCCTCATCGGCGGGTCGCACTCCGATCAGGTCTCGTTCTGGGACGAGGGTGAGCTGGCGAGCCTGGGGATCAAGAACATGGCGGAGACGGGCAGCAAGACCGCGTTGACGCAGGAGGTTCAGGCTGCGATCACGGCGGGAACGGCGGATGCGGTTCTCTCGGGCGGCGGGATCGCTTCCTCGCCGGGATCGGTGACGTTGACTTTCGATGTCGACGCGGCGTTTCCGCTCGTGACGCTGGTCTCGATGCTCGCGCCGAGCCCCGACTGGTTCGTGGGCGTTTCGGGCTTGAGTCTCCGCGAGAGCGGCGAATGGATTCCCCAGCTCGTCGTCGTCCTCGTCGTTTACGATGCGGGTACGGACAGCGGCATGTCGTACAGGTCGCCCAACCAGCCGACCGTGCCGCCCGTTCCGATCTTCGAAAACACCATGGGACCCTTCGCGGAGAACAACGTCGTGGGGACCTTTACGTTCGTACGGACGGAGGCGGTCGGCGTCGCGGAGGGTCTTCCCAGGGACCAGGAACACCTCGTATCGCTGGGGCCGAATCCGGTCCGTCAAACAACTCGGTTCGAGATCCGAGTTCCGAGTGGTCGCTCCGGCGACCTCGCCGTGTACGGCGTCGGGGGGCAGCTCGTCCGGGGACTCTTCCACGGTCAGACGTCAGGCGAAATGAGCCTCGTGAGCTGGAACGGGCGCGATGACCGCGGCGCTCTCGTGCCGGCGGGCGTGTACTTCGTGGCTCTCCGCGTCGATGGCCTCCCGCAGGGCACGGAAAAGGTCGTGGTGACGCGGTAGGAGTTCGCTCGGGCACGAGGTTTCCTTCTGTGAAGCGGCGCCCCGTGTCAAGTCCGCTGACTCGTCATTCCATAAGGTTTCCTTCAGACGATGGGGTCCACGTCTCCCGCGAGGTTCGTCATCCTTCTGTTCGCGCTCCGCTAGGGGGACGCTCTGGTCCCCGGCGCATGAGGGGGTCCGAAGGGCGGGGGGCGCCATCTAATCCACGGCTCTGCCAGGCGGCCAAGGAAACCCTCGCGCTCACCCCACCCATCCTTGTGAATCCGTCGAGAGACAGGCGGCTCCCTTCTTCTGCGATTCCAGATTCCTAGGAGGCAACCAATGCGCGAGGCCTTCGACCCATTCTCACCGGGTCGTAGTCGCTCCCGTCGCGCCACATCGCATAGAGAATCCCCGCCAGGCGTCGTGCCAGCGCCACGGCGGCCACGCGCCGGCCTCGTCGATGTGCGATCCGATCGGTCCACTGCCACAAGGGCTCCGTCGAGGGACGCCTCCAGCGAAGAATCGACCACGCGGCCTCCACCAACAGCCACCGAGTGCGACCGCCACCCGCTTTCGTGATTCGCCCTCGGTGCTGTCTCTCTCCCGAGCTCATCTCTCGAGGCACAAGCCCGAGGTAGGACTCCACTTGATGCGCACCTCGAAACCGATCCACCCGATCGACGCGATCTGTTCGTTGAGCCGGCCCATCACCTCGAGCAGCGGAGCAATCTCCCCCTGCAGAATGTCGGGCAGTTCCTCCTTCTCCAACCGATCAAGAAAACCCGCTCCACTACCACTCCCCACCCGCAGTCCCTCTCGCCTCAACAGAGCCCGGATCAGCGAAATGTACCGGCTGCGCGTGCGCACCAACGCCTCTCGTACGGAAAGCCTCGCTCGGACGTGGCGTTGCTCGTCCGAGCTGCGATGAGCCGCTCGATACGCTCCCAACCGACAAGCCTGGGCCAAGGCCTGCGCATCTCGCCGATCCGTCTTCACCCGACGGGATCGAGTCGAGTACATCGGCGCGAAGTTCGGATCCGCCACCACCACCTCGTGCCCCAGACCCTCCAGACAACGCGCCACCCACTCACTCTCCGTGGATGCCTCGATGAGAATCCTGGACCCGCAACGTCCACCCAGCACCGAAGCGAACCGATCCCGCACGGTTCGGATCCTCTGCTCCACAAGCTCGCCCTCGTCAGTGAGGATGCAGATCTGGCTTTGATTCTTGTGAACGTCGATGCCAATATGATCCATGGCTGGCCTCCTTCCATTGCGCCTTCGAGCGCGTCCTGAACGTGTGGGGCACAACGTGCCACCACGCCCAGATGGGGGCCAGCCGCTTCATTCCATCTATCCTTCAGGAAGAGACCTGACGCCGTGGTGGAGTGCCGGGTTCGTGTCTTGATCTGGTACGGCCACGACCACGCATCTCCGGCCGTCAGCCGGCCAAGAATCATCTCCTCGTATGACGCGGATCATTGCCCCGTACCATCCCAGGCGTGTTCCCTCACTCTCAGGTCGATCTCGGTCCGCCATGCCGCGGCGCCCACGATGAGCCGCCAGTAGCAACAGGCCGCAGGGGTGCCACGTGGCAGCTTGGATGGACGGGACGGCTGTGGTCTGCGCGTAGCCAATCAATGATGTCTTCCCCAAGCGATTCGCGGAGGTGCGTGCGAATGAGCAAGATCATCGGAGTCCTGGCCATCGTTGTGGCAGCAAGCGTGTGGGGTAGCACCGCTGTCGCGACCGAGTTCGTATTGACTCCCAAGGAAGAGCTCGGAAGGTTCCTGTTCTTCGACAAGATCTCGGAGCCTAACTCCATGTCGTGCGCGGAGTGTCACGGACCCAGCGTCGGATTCACTGGTCCGATCCCGGGTGTCAATCGGCGTGGTGCAGTGTACCGAGGCGCGATACCCCAGCGTTTCGGCAATCGGAAGCCGCCAAGCGCCAGCTATGCGACGGTGAGCCCTGTCTTCGACTTCGACGCCGGGGAAGGGCTCTTCATCGGCGGCAACTTCTGGGATGGTCGCGCCACGGGCGAGCACCTCGGGAACCCAGCGGCCGATCAGGCCCTCGGTCCGTTCCTGAACCCCGTGGAACAGAACAACCCGAGCAAGCAGGTCGTTCTGGAGAAGGTGGCGGGCAGCTCCTACGCATCGTTGTGGGAGGTCGTTTGGGGCGAGCCGTTGGCGTACGGGACGCCGGCGGAAATCGAAGAGAACTACGATCGGATCGGCCGCGCCATCGGCGAGTTCGAAGCATCTCCCGAAGTCAATCAGTTCTCGTCCAAATTCGACGTCTTCTGGGAGAACGCCGGAATCGCCGGAATGAACGTCGCCGCGATCAACATCGGCAACTGGCAAGACTACTCGAGCCTGGGCTTGAGTCGTAAGGAGCTCGAGGGGCTGGCTCTGTTCAACGACGAGAGCAAGGGGAAGTGCGCCCTCTGCCATGTTCTCGATCCAGTCGAGGGCGCGTCCGGCAACGAACTGCCCCCGGTGTTCACCGATTTCTCGTTCGACAACCTCGGCGTCCCCAAGAATCTCGACAACCCGTTCTACGACATGGACGAGGTGTACTTGGACGACGGCTCGCCGATCAACCCCGAGGGCGCGGCCTGGATCGATCCCGGTCTGGGCGGCTTCCTGGAGAATCACCCGAATCCGGCGTGGCAGGCCATGGCCGCCGAGAACTACGGCAAGCACAAGGTCCCCACGCTCCGGAACGTGGCCAAGGCTCCGAGCGAGAACTTCACGAAGGCGTACATGCACAACGGAGTCTTCAAGTCGCTGAGGGAGGTCGTTCACTTCTACAACACTCGAGACGTCGAAGACTGGCCGGATCCCGAAGTCCCCGAGAACGTGAATACCGATGAACTAGGTGATCTCGGGCTGAGCAGGGCCGAGGAGAAGCTGATCGTGCAGTTCATGGGGACCCTGTCCGACGGCTACAACACGGGCAGGTCGCACAATACCCGCCGGAGCTCCACGGTTTTCGATCAGCCTCGAATCGCCCCGAATCCTTTCACGCGACACACGACGCTCGACTACTCGCTGCCGAGTCCGGGCAGTGTGGAGATCCACGTCTTCAACGTCGCCGGCCAAAGGGTCGCGACGCTGGTCGACGGATTTCAAGAGTCGGGTCGGCACACGACGCGATTCGTCGCGGACGGACTTCCCAACGGTGTCTACTTCGTTCGACTCACCACGGAGCACGCCACGGCGACCACCAAGGCGATCGTGCTCGAGTAGAACCGGGACGGGGCTGATACCGCCCGGCCCTCAGGGGGCGGCTGCCCGGAGCCGCCCCCGTCTTCTCGGTCGAGTCATCGCGGAGTGACGAGTCGCTGCCGTGCCGCCGCCTCACTCTCGTCTCGCGCCAGGACGACGAAGTACACGCCCGCTCCGACCGGAACCCCGGACCGGTCGGCCAGATCCCAGGTTACGGAGGAAGGTCCGAGGGGAAGGCGGCGAACGAGTCGTCCGGCGACGTCATAGGCGGTGAGGTGCCAGCCGCCGAGGTCGGTGACGCCGTCGACCCGGAAGCGGGCCCGCTCCCGGATCGGATTACCGAGCAGACGGGAGAGGTCGGGAGGTCATCGTGCAGCTCCCATTGAATTCATTTGCCGGGGACAAGAGCCCACAGAATAACATGAGTGAATTCAGTGAGTTGGGAGCCCCTGTCCGCGCCCCGAAGAACGCTGGTCCACTACACCACCACTATGAGCGCCGAGCGGCATGATATGGGGGTCGAGTCGCGCGGGGGAGTCGCACCCCCACGCGCTCACAGAACCGGACGTGAACCTCTCAGCTCATCCGGCTCTTACCGTCCAGCCGCCGGTCTCGCTCCGAAGCTCCAATGGGTAAACAACTCCCCATCGCGGGCGGCGATGCGTCCCAACCAGCGAGACGCTCGCACCCATCGACCTCGGAAACGCTTGTATTTCCGCATCGCCCATTTCACAAGAGCGAAGGTCAAGCTGCGGCCCAGGACAGCAAGGCAGCGCGACCGATAGAATCGGCCGTAGTAAGCCACCCATCCCCGCACGACGGGATTGATGAACTGTGCGAGTTCGTCCAAAGATCGGGCGTTCCCTTTGGTGGCAAGATGCCATCCTCGGATAGTCGCCCTAATCTTCTTGGCCGCCTTGTCACTCATGGCCGGCAGGAATCCCACAAAGGTCTTCCGGCTTGGACCCTGAGCCCTTCGTGGTCTGAAGGTGTACCCAAGGAAATCGAACTCGTGTTCACCGTACTTGCCCCGGCGACGATCGTCCTTGCAGTAGACGATCCTCGTTTTCTCCGGATGCAGCTCCAGCTGGCACTCGCTCAGTCTCCTGCGCACCGCCTCTAAGACATGTCGGGCCTGGTCCAGGATCACGCAGTGGATCACAACGTCGTCGGCGTACCGCTCGAACGGAACCGAGGGAAACGTCCTCCGCATCCAATCGTCGAACGCATAGTGCATGAACAGGTTCGCCAGCAAGGGACTGATAACTCCCCCTTGCGGTGTTCCAGCGGTGCGGGCCTCGAGGGTCCCATCCGCCCATTGCACCGGTGCTTTCAGCCACCGTTCCACGTACAGATGGATCCACTTCAAGTCCGTGTGATGCTTCACCGCCTTCATCAAAAGGTCATGATCCAAGCTCCCGAAAAAGTCTCGGATATCCAGATCGATGACCCAGTCCATGCGAAAGCAGCGCTTCCGCGCCACCTCCACCGCGTCCAGTGCCGACTTGCCAGGCCGATAACCGTACGAGTCGCGGTGAAACACAGGCTCCACCTCGGGCTCGAACGTCAGCTTAGCCACCATCTGCGCGATCCGGTCTGCCACCGTCGGGATTCCCAACGGTCGCATCCCACCTTCACCTTTGGGGATCTCCACCAGACGAACCGGAGGTGGGAAGTAGCTCCCCGACGACATCCGATTCCAGACCTTATAAAGGTTATCCTTCAGGTCCTTATCGAATGCCCGGAGCGATTCACCATCCACTCCGGCTGCCCCCCGGTTGGCTTTCACCAACCGGTACGCCTTCGCGACAAGATGCTTGGAAATACTGAACGGCTTCGCCTCAACCATGAGCTCCTCCCCTTGCGGGTTGACTCACCTTTGAGACTGGATGGTTCAGCCCCTTCGCTCCACCCGCATTACCAGGTTTCATCGCTACTACGAGCTGATCCGCCCCTGCGCTCCGCCTCGGTACTCTGGCCCTTGGAGTTCCGGCTCCTCGGACTTCTCCCTTCGCATCGGAGCACCAGGTTCCCACGTTCCGCATGAAAGCCTGAACCAGGTTCGCGCCGCCTCTCTGCCGGCCACCGTCCAGCCAGTAAGCAGGTTCCCGCTGGACTCATTCCCAGATCCCGAAAAGTGACCTGGTTTCGATGACGTCTGTATCTGTTTCGACAGCTCTTCGGCGGTTCACTCGCGTTCGCCTTCCTGATCCTCACCTGACGGGGTCTTCCCCGCCTTTTCCCGGTCCGCTCACCACCTGGGATCTCATCCCCACGCAGCGCCGGGTGGTTTGAGAACTGGTCCTGCAACCCGTACTCGGGGGGCCCACCCCCATCTTCCAT
>JALGZO010000432.1 GCA_025774865.1 bacterium
ATATCAACGAGATACGGCTATCACCTCACCAGCTGCCCCTGCGTGCTCAGACGACGAAGTTCACGAGGCGGTCCGGCACGACGATGACCTTGCGCGGGGACTTCCCCTCGAGGTGCCGCTGGACCGACTCGTCAGCGCGGGCGAACGCCTCGAGCTGGCCCTGGTCCGTACCCGGCTCCGCCTCGAACTTCCCGCGGACCTTCCCGTTGATCTGGACGACGATGGTGACCGTCTCGGCCTTCGCGAACTCCGGATCGAATTCGGGCCAGGGCTCGTAGGCGAGCGACTCCTGATGGCCGAGGCGGCTCCAAACCTCGTCGCACAGATGCGGCGCGAACGGCGACAGCAACAGCGTCAGGACGCGGCGGTCTTCGGGCGTGGCGCACTCGTCTTTCGTCATCGCGTTGACGTATTCCATGAGCGCCGCAATCGCGGTGTTGAGCCGCACCTTGTCGATGTCTTGCGTCACCTTTCGAATCGTCCGGTGGCGCAAACGTTCGTTCGGATCGCCCGTCGGCGGATCCGGAAGCTGCACGGCACGCCAAACGCGGTCGAGGAAACGGGAGATTCCCTGAATGCCTTTCGTTGACCAGGGCTTCTCCACCTCCAGCGGTCCCATGAACATCTCGTAGAGGCGGAGCGCGTCCGCGCCCAGGTCGCGAACGACGTCGTCGGGATTGATGACGTTGCCGACCGACTTCGCCATCTTGATGCCGCCCTCGCCGAGGATCATCCCCTGGTTCAGGAGCCTCTGGAACGGCTCCGGCGTCGACACGACGCCGAGGTCGTGGAGCACCTTGTGCCAGAACCGCGCGTAGAGCAGGTGCAGCACGGCGTGCTCCGCCCCGCCGATGTAGACGTCGACCGGCATCCAGGCCTTCTCCTTGTCCGGGTCGAGCGGGAGCTCGGTGTTACCCGGATCGATGTACCGCAGGTAGTACCAGCACGATCCCGCCCACTGGGGCATCGTGTTCGTCTCCCGGAGATACTCCTTCCCGGTGGCTTCGTCCGTGACGCGGATCCAGTCCTCGGCTTTGGCGAGAGGCGACTCGGGCTCGCCGGTCGGCCGGTAGTCCTCCAGCTCGGGCAACCGCAGCGGTAGCTCGGACCACGGCACGGCCACCGTCTCGCCGTCCGGACCATGCAGCACCGGGATCGGTTCGCCCCAGTAGCGCTGGCGGCTGAACAGCCAGTCGCGGAGCTTCGTGTTCGAGGCCGCGCGTCCCCAGCCCGCCCCCTCCAACCAGTCGACGATGCGCTTCTTCCCCGCCGGCACGTCGAGCCCGTCGAGCGTGACACTCTCCGCCGATGACCTCATGTAGGTGGCACCCGGTGGATCCTCTCCCGGCGGGATCGCCTCGCCGTCGATCCCGAGAATCGGGCGGACCTCGATCCCCTGGGCCTCAGCGAACTCGAAGTCGCGCGCGTCGTGACCGGGCACCGCCATGATCGCTCCGGTCCCGTAGGACATGAGGACATAGTCGGCTATCCAGACGGGGACCTTCTCCCCCGTGACCGGATTCAGGCAGAACCCGCCGGTGTCGACACCGGTCTTCTCCTTGGCGAGATCCGTCCGCTCGATCTCCGTCTTGCGCGACGCCGCCTCACGGTACCGGTCCACCGCGTCCCGATTCTCGGTCACCGTGAAGTGGTCGACCAGCGGGTGCTCCGGTGACAGCACCATGAAGGTGACCCCGAAGATCGTGTCGGGGCGCGTGGTGTACACGCGCACGACCTGCTCCGGGACCTCGGCCGGGAACCCCGACCGTGCCGCCGAACCGACCGCCGCGGACGGAAAATCGATGTCGGCGCCTTGTGACTTCCCGATCCAGTTCCGCTGCATGAGCTTCAGCGGCTCGGGCCAGTCGACGACGTCGAGATCGGCGAGGAGCCGATCGGAGTACGCAGTGATCCGGAGCATCCACTGGCGGAGCGGCAGCTTCTGAACCGGGTATCCGCCGATCTCGCTCTTCCCGTCGATGACCTCTTCGTTGGCGAGCACCGTCCCGAGCTTCGCGCACCAGTTCACGGGGGCGTCCGCCTGGTACGCGAGCCGACGAGCGTCCCGGTACCGGGCTACTGCGCCCTCCCCCGCCGCCGTGACGTCGTCCGGAATCGGCAGCTCCTCGATCGGACGCGCTCGCTCGGCCTCCTCGTCGTACCAGGAGCCGAAGATCTTCAGGAAGATCCACTGAGTCCAGCGGTAGTAAGCCGGATCGGTCGTGTTGACCTCGCGATCCCAATCGTAAGAGAGGCCGAGCATCTTGATCTGGTCGCGAAAACGGCTGACGTTCTGCTCGGTCGTGAGGCGAGGGTGCGTGCCGGTCTTCACCGCGTGCTGCTCGGCGGGCAACCCGAACGCGTCCCAGCCCATCGGGTGCAGTACTCGGAATCCGTTCATTCGCTTGTAGCGGGCGAGGATGTCCGCCGCCGTGTACGATTCCATGTGCCCCACGTGGAGTCCCGATCCCGACGTGTACGGGAACATCACGAGTGCGTAGAACTTCGGCCGGGAGTCGTCCGGGTCGTCCGTGGTGCGGAACGTCTTCTCCGCTTCCCAGCGCTCCTGCCACTTCTTCTCGATCGTCGAGAACGGATACCGCGCTCCGTCCTTCCACGTTTCCCGGACCTGCGAGTTCTGCATCGGATCTACCAGCCTTCGACCGTTCGGTTCAGAAAGTCTGCGGTCAGCTTCGCGAGGGCTCGCCCGATCCCCTGCTCCTCGGTCTCGGCGGGTTGCCCCCCCACCTCGCTGAAGTTGTACGTGGCCCACTGGGATATGCGCTCTTCTTCCCAGATCACCTTGTTCTTGCGGAGGTCGACGAACTGCGCCCGTACGAAGATCTCCACCTTGTATTCCTGTACGTTCTCGCTCGCGTCCACGGTGAATGGCTCTCGCCGATACTCGAGAATCGTGCCATCCAGCACGGAGTCGGCGCTCCTCTCCGGTACCACTGTCAGCGTGTGATTGCGGATGAAGGCCTCGACCAGCGAGTCCGCCAACGCCGCGCTCAGCCCTCCGCGCACCGATTGATTCTCCATCAGAGGGACCGCGACCGTCTTGATGTGTCCCGGAAGAATCGACGAGGAGAAACCGTAGGCGCAACCACACGAGATCGCCAGTAGAGCCAAGAGACCGAGCCGTGGGCGCATCATGGGGAACTGTACGGAAATCACGCGGGGTGAGGAAGGAGAATCCCGGGGTCTCGACGGCCCCGCCCTAGTGTTCCCCCTCGAGTCGGTAGTTCTTCATCCGGGTCCGAAGCTTGTCCCGGTTGAGCTGGAGGTACCGAGCCGCCTGGCTTTGGTTCCACCCCGCCTTCTCGGACGCCTTCGTGATGAGAAAGCGCTCGACCGAGCCCACCAGATCCTCGAAATCGATGCCGTGTTCGGGCAACCCCTTCTCGGTGATCTCCCGAAGCGCCCCGAGGAACTCGCTCCCGGCCGGGTCGGTGCCTCTCGGCGATCCCGGGATCTGGAGCATCTCCCCCGAAATGAGCTCGCCTTCGTGGAGGAGGACCGCTCGCTCCATGCAGTTGCGGAGCTCGCGGATGTTTCCGGGCCACGAGTACTCCCGGGTCGCCTGGAGCGCCTCGGCGGACAGCCCCCGAAACCCCTTCCGGAAGGAGCTCGCGAACTCCTGCAGAAAGTGATCGAGGAGCACGGGGAGATCCTCGGGACGATCCCGGAGCGGAGGCAAGTGGATCGGGACGACCTTCAATCGGAAGAAGAGGTCTTCTCGGAAATCCCCCTCCACCACTGCCTGGGCCAGATCTCGATTCGTGGCGGAGATCACCCGCACAAAGACGCGAATGTCCTCCGTACCGCCGACCCGGCGGAACGACATCCGCTCGAGCACGCGCAAGAGCTTCACCTGGATCGGCTGGGCCATCTCCCCCACCTCGTCGAGGAAGAGCGTGCCCCCGTCGGCCAGCTCGAGAAGCCCGCGCTTGCGCGCCGAGGCATCCGTGAACGCTCCCTTCTCGTGGCCGAACAATTCGCTCTCCAGCAGGTGCTCGGGAAGGCTGGCACAGTTGATCTCGAGGAACGGTTTGTCCCGCCGCGGCGAGAGCTGGTGGATGAGATTCGCCACGTGCTCTTTGCCGGTCCCGGACTCGCCTTGGATGAGCACCGTGGTCGTTTCGGACTGAGCCACCTTGCCGGCGAGATCGTAGATCTGGCGCATGCGCGGGTTGCGGCTCTCGACGAACGTGTAGCGGCGATCGGTGAGGTCGCGGTAGAGGTCACGCTCTCGGGAGATGCGGCTGGAGCGGACGGCCCGTTCCACCGAGACCACGAGCTCGTCCATCTTGACGGGTTTCGTCACGTAGTCGAATGCCCCGGCGCGGATCGCGCGCACCGCGACCGACACATCCTCGGTACCCGTGACCATGATCACTTTGAGGTCGGGGTCCGAGCCGATGATCCCCTTCAGAACGTCGATGCCGTTTCGGCCGGGCAAATTGAGGTCCAGGAGGACGACGTCACAGACCGCATTCCCGACTTGTGCGACGACGTCCCCCTGTCCATCGAGGGCGTCGATTCGGTACCCCTGCGTCGTGAGCCCGTGGGCGAGGATCTTGCGAAACTGAGCGTCGTCGTCGACGACGAGGACCCGGGGTTGGCTCGGGGTCATCGCGACGAGTTTCCCCCGGCCACCATCTGGTTGTCTCGAAACCAGGCGATCGTGCGCTCGAGCCCGACGTCGTAGCTCACCGTGGAGTCATAGCCGAGCGTCTCCCGCGCCCGCTCGATGCTCGCGCTCGACCTCTTGACGTCACCGGCCCGAACCGGCTCGTGGCGCGGAGCGTCCTCGAATCCGAGGATCTTCGCGAGCCGACGATAGAGGTCGTTCACCGTAAACGACGCTCCGCTCGCGATGTTGACGACCTGGCCGACGGCCGACTCCTTCTCGATCGCGAGCAGGTTCGCCCGCACGACGTTCTCGACGTACACGAAGTCGCGAGTTTGCTCTCCGTCGCCGTAGACCGTGGGCGCCGTTCCGTCGAGCATGCGATTGACGAAGATCGGGATGACGGCGGCGTAGTCGGACGCGGGATCCTGCCGCGGACCGAACACGTTGAAATACCGCAGGCACACGGTCGGCACCCACCCGCATGCGGTGAACTGTCCGCAGTATTGCTCACCGATCAGCTTCGACGATGCGTACGGAGACTGCGGCGCCGTCTCGGAAGTCTCGCGGGTCGGCTGGTCCGGCCCCTCGCCGTAGACGGCCGACGATGAAGCCAGGACGAAGCGCTTCACGTGCGCCTCGCGACAAGCAAGGAGCAGATGCAGTGTCCCGTCCACGTTGATCCGGTGATTGAGGAGTGGATCCTCCATCGAGCGCGGCACCGACGCGAGCGCCGCATGATGGAGGACGTAGTCACGGCCTTCGACGGCGCGACGCACGACCTCTGGATCGGTGACACTCCCCTCGATGAGCTCGAGGGAAGACCGGGCGCCGTCGAGGTTCTCGATCTTGCCCGAGGAGAGATCGTCGAGAACGCGGACTTCGTCGCCCGCGCCGATCAGAGCATCCACGAGATTGGAGCCGATGAACCCGGCCCCACCCGTCACCAGGAACTTGGCCACGCATCCGCCCCCGCACCAGCCTCAGAGTCGATGAATGTGCTCGCCGGGGATGTCCTTGAGCGCGTTCCGCGTGTCCACTACGACCGCCGCGTGACGTGCGACCAACTCGTAGTCTACCGAGGAGTGATCCGTGACGATCAGCACGCAGTCGGCGCCGGCCAGCGCGTCCTCGTCGAGAGGACGGGAGGAGAGGCGCGTTCCGTTCTCGCTGAGCTGCGCCACGAACGGATCGCTGAACCCGACCTCGGCTCCCTCCTGCTTCAGAAGCTCGATGATCTCGATGGCCGGCGACTCCCGGACGTCGTCGGTGTTGCGCTTATAAGCCACCCCGACTATCAGTATCTTCGACCCTCGCAGTTCCTTCTTGAGCGGTTTTAGCACCTCTCGGACCCGGCGGACGATGTGGCCCGGCATTTCCTGGTTCACCTGAACCGCCGCATCGATCAGCTTCGGGTGAAATCCGTTCACCTTGGCCTTCCACGAGAGGTAGTGCGGATCGACCGGAATGCAGTGGCCGCCGAGGCCCGGCCCCGGATAGAAGGGCATGAAGCCGAACGGCTTCGTGGATGCCGCCTCGATGACCTCCCAGACGTCGATGTTCAGCTTGCTGCACAGGAGCGCGAACTCGTTGACCAGCCCGATGTTCACCGTGCGGAACGTATTCTCCAGCAGCTTCACCATCTCCGCGACGTCCGTGGACGACACGGCGACCACCTGCTCGAGGCAGTTCTCGTAGAGCGCCTCGGCGTGCCGGACGCATTCCGCACTCACCCCACCCACGATCTTGGGGATGTTTCGTGTGCGATAGCTGGAGTTGCCCGGATCCACCCGCTCGGGGGAGAACGCCAGGTAGAAGTCGCGCCCCGCGACGAGCCCCGATTCCTCGAGGATCGGTTGGATCACTTCCGTGGTCGTTCCCGGAAAGGTCGTGCTCTCCAAGATCACGAGCTGCGACCGATGCAAGTGCTCGCGGATCGCGACCACTGCATCTAGAACGTACGAGAGATCCGGGTCTTTCGACTTGGCGCGGAGTGGCGTGGGCACGCAGATGCTGACGCAGTCCATGTCGCGCACGCGGTCGTAGTCGGAGGCCACTTCAAGTTGCCCCGTCTCGATCCACTTTCCGATTTCTTCGGAGGGAACGTCCATGACGTAGGACTTCCCATCCTGCAATTGGCGAATCTTGGACTCGTCGATGTCCACACCGATGATGCGGTAACCCGCTCTCGCGAACTCACGAACCAGGGAGAGACCCACGTAACCGAGTCCGATGACGCCGACTTTGGCAGATCGATCTTGGAGTCTTTCAAGCAATGCCATCGAGATTCTCCCTACTCCGAGCCCGTGCTCGAAGCCTCTGCGGCAACACGATTGCGCCCGCGCCGTTTTGCGGCGAATAGAGCCGCGTCGGCGGATTCGAGAAGCTCGCGTGAAGCCTCACCATCTTCGGGGAACTGGGCGATTCCCATCGAGGACGTGATGCTCATGCCCTCTTCCTCCCCAGGAAAACTGTGAGCCTCCACTGCTCCACGGATTCGCTCGGCCAAGGTGCAGGCTCCTTTACGGTCAGTCTGGGGAAGAATGATCACGAACTCGTCACCACCGTACTTGGCGACGATGTCGGCAGCACGCAGCTCCGACAGGACGACCTGGGCAAGTCGTCGAAGGACTTCGCTGCCTCGGAGATGCCCGTAGACGTCGTTGTATTGCTTCAGGTGGTCGACGTCGAGCATGATGAGCGAGAACACTTCGCCGAAGCGGCGGGCCCGAGCAACCTCCTTGTCCAGCGTACTCCTAAGGTACCGGTAATTGTACACCGCCGTTAGGCCGTCCGTGATGGAAAGCTCCTCCGCCCGGCTGAAACGCCGGAGGTTGTCCAGGGCCGCCGCGAACAAGGGGGACGACGCCCGGGCGAACTGGCGGTCGTCCTCACGGAGCGGCTCGCCCCGGAAGCGATAGAGCGTGAGCACGGCCGGCGGCTCGTCCCGCATCTTGAGGCCAACGAGGAGGCAGGAGACCGAGTCGTGGCCCGGATACCCTTCGACCAGGGGGTCGTACCGGGGGTCGTCCGGATTCTCCACGACGAGACAGTCACCGCTTCGGAGGACCGTTCGAAGGGCCCCTTCGGCGAGGCCGGGATCCAACACATCCTCGTGAATCTCGCCGCCGGTTTCGCCGATCAGGGCCCGGAAGCGCCTGAGCTCGTTCGGCGCGACCCAGAAACCGACGGTGGCGGCATCGGCCCCGAACAGCGCCGACGCGCCCCGGAGGAACGGCCCATACTTCTGGGGACCGATTTGGCCGAGCGGAGGAAGCGAGAGCATCCCCCCCAGAACCGAGATTTGCTTGGAAATGGCGTCACGGTCAGTGGCGGTCAAACCGTTACGAGCTCCCATTCTCGTCCCCGATTCTCAGCCGACGCCAGCCTCGCCGGAGACGTCCGACGGCCAGCCAGGCCGCCCCCGCGAAGAGCGCCGCGACCGGCAGCCCTTTCGCCCAGTGGATGTCGATCCGGTCGAGCATCCGAAAGAACCTGACCGCGGCGACCCCGAGAAACACGAGCAGCGCCGCGGCGAGAGCCAACTCGACGACCTGCGCGACACCCCGCTCACCAAGACGCTTCACGCTCAGAGCCACTTCGGGACGACCGGTCGCGCGCCCCCCTACTCCGAAGGACCTCCCACGGAGAAGCTCTGGATTCCTGACTCTTCATCGTCATGAACTTCCAGG
>JALGZO010000433.1 GCA_025774865.1 bacterium
CGCCCCGCGGCCGCATCTGCCGTGGCCGTCCAGGAGATCGACACCGGGCTCGCCGCGAACGCCTCGCCGCCATTCGGCGCTACGATCTGCGCGTCCGGGTGATCGGCCCCGATCAGCCACTGGATGGTCTTGTCCAGCAGGGCGTTGCGGTCCGCATCATTCGCCGATGCGGCGTTGATGTTCAGCCACTCCAGGAACATCGACGCGGTCTTCGTCGGAGTGCCGCCCCACACGGCGGTGCCGATGGTCCCGTTCGGGACGCCGTTCTCCCAGCGGACGGCAATGTCGTCCGGACTCACGTCGTTGTTGCGGAGGAAGTACTCGGCGGTTCCCGTCCCGTGAATCAGGTCCACTTCGTCGCCGGCGGCACCCGAACGGTGCGGCGTATACGAGAGACCGCCGGTGTAGTCGCCGCTGATCGGATCGCCGGCCAGCCCGATGACCTGCGAGAACGTGAGCGGATCGTCGTTCCAGTCGGAGTGCGTCGTGTTGTTGTACCACGCCCGCTTCACCGCGTTCGAGTAACCCGAGCCGCCCGCGTCGAACGCCCAGGCCACGTCGTGCGACACGATCGCGAGCCGCGCCCCCCCGTCGTGAAAGGCGGTGAGAGATCCGCGCTGCGCGTTCGTGAACGGCGGGTATTGCTCCCAGCCTACCTGCCACCAGACGGCCTTGTAGGAACGGAGACCGTGGGTCAGATCGCCCACTTCCGGCGCGTCCACCTGCTCCTTGCCCCACGTACGGTAGGTCCAGCCGCTCGCGTCGAACGCGTTGTCGTACCGGTCGAGATTCTCCGTGGTGTTCGGGTCGGCCGTCACGAGCAGAACGTCCGCGCGCTTCCCGGTCGTGAACCGGTAGTGCATCCCGCCGAAATCATCGCGGACGAGGTTACTCTGTTGGTCCCGGGAGAGGACGTCGTAGTAGTAGGTCGTTTCCGGGGCCAGCCCGTCCACGTCGTGCGAGTGCGACGTGCGGAACCCGGCGTCGAGCGTGGAGAAACTGCCGAGCGCGGTCGTCGTCCCGTACTCGATCTGCGAGTCGGCGTGGTGGCCCGTGTTCCACGTGATGATCGCGCTGATGTCGGCGGGGTCCGCCGCCACGCTCGTGATCTCGGGATCGTCCGCATTCACCGTCGCCGTGGCGACGGTGGTGTGGGCGGGGCTGGTGTCCACGTAGGTCGCCGTGATGACATCGCCGTGGGCGACCGAGAGGAAACCGTCCCCGGCGGACACCGGCGTCAGGGTGAGCGGCAGAGATCCCTCGTACACGCCGTCGCTCCCGGCGATGATGAGCGTCTCCCCGCCCGCTTCGGCCCCGGAGTCGAGCGTCACCGTCACCGAGCCGCCAGCGTCGACGTCCTCCACGCGCACGCCGACGCTCTCGCCCGGGCCGTACGATCCGGCGTCGAGCGTCAACACTCCGGCGGTGCCACCCAGAGCCCCCGACACGACCAGCGCATACGCTTGAGGTCCGAACGGCACGTTCGCCCCTTCGACCCGAATCGTGTAGTTGCCGACGACGGGCGTGATCCGACGAACTGCCTCCTCGAGGTTGCGGAAGTCCGCACTACCACCGGTGACCGACTCTCCACCCGACCACACGTTGCCGAGATAGGTGTTCGCGCCCTCTTCCACGATGAGGTCGAGATCGTTGACGAGATTGATCCCGGCCGCCGGCGTGCTCGCGACGTCCGTCCAGACCAACGTGATTCTCAGATCCTCGGTGTCATCGGCCACGTAGATTTCGTACTCACGAGCTTCGCCGGTGACGATACCCTCCGCCTCGTCCAGCACGACGGTGCGTCGAGCGTCACCGGGAAAGAACATCACGCGATCCAGCAAGATCCGGCCCCACCCGATGTTGTTGTCCGGCGGCGTGAAGGTGGAGAACGTGTCGTCACCGGAGTTCACGAGCATGGCCTTCAAGAGCGCCGACGACGGCGTGAAGGCGTTGCCGCCCGCCACTGCGCCGGTGGGGTACCAGCCCTCCGTGAAGTACTGCCGCACGAGAGCGGCGGAGCCCGCGGCGTTCGGCGACGCCATCGAGGTTCCCGTCTTCGTCGAGTAACCGGAGTCGCTGGCGCCCGACGCCGAGTTCACACCTTGCCCCGGGCAACAGATCGTGGGCTTGTAGCGCCCGTCGTCGGTGGGGCCGCGGCTCGTCCCGGCGTAGATGAGGTTCGACGACGTCCCGTTCCGGGTTCCCCCGACCGAGACGATGCTCTTCGCGCTCGCCGGCGACCCGACGGTGTTCGCCCCGCCGGCATTCCCGTTCGAGAAGCAAATCAGATAGTCCGGGTGGGACGCGGCGAACTGATCGGTCGTCATTGACGATATCGTGTAGGCGCCCTGCGTATCCGAGCCCCAGCTATTGGAACTGATGCGCGCGGCGCCGCCGGCGTTGCCGGCGTACGACGGCCCGAAGTAGTCGTTCAGGTCGCCCGGGGCGTAGATCAGATTCTGCGTACCGCCGACGTCGACGAAGTAGATCTTCGCTCCCTTCGCGACGCCGTCTCGATCCGAGGTGCCGAGGCCGTCGTCGTTGCCCACGAACGTGCCGCACGTATGAGTGCCGTGATAGAACGCCCCCGCATCGTCACCGAAGTTGATCAACGACGTCTGGCTGCCCTTGATGTAGCTGATCACCTTCCGATGCGTAGGATAGTCGCCCCAGGTCGTGATCGGCACGGAGTTGTCCCGAAACATGTCGTGGCTGGTTCGGATCCCGCTGTCGCCGACCATCACCACCTGCCCCGTTCCGTCTACCCCTTCGTCCCAGACCTTGCGATCGTTCAGAACGTTCGTCATATCCACCCACTGAACCTGGTGGTTACCGACCACGAACACCTCGCGGGGCTCGATCCACTGAACGTCCCCGTGGGCCGCGAGTCGTTCGACCGCGTTGCGATCCAGCTCCAGACGCAGGATCTTGTTGATCCCGTTGTCGGACACGTCTCGAACGACCCCGCCGAGGCGCTCCACCTGAGCACTGACCGCAGCTACGGATCCGTCGTCGAAGAGGAGCGTGGAATACTCGCCGCGACCGGATCGGGTTTCCTGCGCGACCCGGGAGGCGATGCGGTAGGCCGGATGGTAGGCGCCCGTCCAGACGACGAACGGAAGGCGCTCGAGGGCCGCGCGATCGCCGGCCCGGATCCTGACGAGATACGCGTAGGCCGGCACGAAGAACTCGATCGAAGCGCCCACGCGCTCGAGCTCCGCGACCCACTCGGTTTGGGCCGGCGCTTCCACCTGGACGAGAAGGGCCAGCCGCTCGTCGCGATCGAGCGGTTCGACCGCCCGGAGGCGCTCGGGAAGAGCGGGCTCACCCCGGCGCGTGTCGAACGTGATGCCGTTGCCGAGACGAATCTCCGTCGCGACGTGCTTCGGTGAGGGAGCGAACGCGTGCCGACCGCGAACGGTGAGCTCGGGCGTCGCGGGTGATCCGGGTCCCGCGGCCGGAGCGGGGATCGAACGGCGGGGGACCGCCTCGGCCACCGTCATCCCGAGGATCAAGAACGTGACGAGCAAGCCTACGGGAAGACCGAAACGCGATGCGACCATGGTGGCACCTCTCACGCGCGGGTATGGACGACGGGGGGATCTCTGGCTGGCGCAGACGCTCTTCGGATGTTAGCAGTCGAGCGCCGGCCGGATCAACGGCTTCTCTGGAGCAGAGACGGATCGTAGGCGGCGCGTAGCGCCCGTTGGGAGGCGGTCGATCCCGGGCGCGAGTCGAGGACGGGAGCCTTCCCCTCCACCGGGAGCCGAATCGTGAACGTCGTGCGCTTCCCGGGAGTGCTCTGAAGCGAGATCTCGCCCCCGTGGTCCTTGACGATTCCGAAACTGACCGACAGCCCGAGACCGGTTCCCCGGCCTCCCGGCTTCGTCGTGAAGAACGGCTCGAAGATCTTCCGCTGGCTCTCCTCGGAGATCCCCGGCCCCGTGTCCGAGACTGCGATCTCCACGTGATCGTCGTCACAGCGTCGGGTGCTCACCATGATGGTGCCCGGGTCGCCGGTCATCGCCTGCTGGGCGTTCATCATCAGGTTCATGAGAACCTGCTGCATCTGGTTGGCGTTCCCCTTGATCATCGGCAGGTCGTCCGCAGTTTCGATGATGAGCTCGACGCCTTCGACGCCGAGCTGGTGTCGAATGATCGCCGCTGCATCATCGACGACACCGTTGAGCTGCACCGACTCGAAAACGGCCTTCTCCTGCCGCGCGAATCTCAGGAGATTCTCGATGATCTCCTGGCAACGCTTCGTCTCCTTCTCGATCAGCACGAGATTCGTGTGGAGGGCCGATCCCTCCTCGGACTTGCGGACAGAGAGCTGAGCGCATCCGAGGATGCCGGCGAGGGGGTTCTTCACCTCGTGCGCGATGCCGGCGCCGAGCTGGCCGAACGCGGCCATCTTCTCCGATTGAAGGAGCTGCGCCTGCGCCTCCTCGAGCGCCTCGTCGCGAACTTCGAGCTCGCTCGCCATCTGGTTGAACGAGCTCGCGAGGGTCCCGATCTCGTCGTGCGAAGCGACGTCGACCTGGACCGCGAACTGCCCCTTCGCAATCTCGCGGGTCGCGGCCGACAGCTTCTCGACCGGCCGCGTGATGCGATACGAACCGAACTGCCCGATGAGCACGGCGATGAGAAGAAGCACGAACGCGACGAGCATGAGGTCGCTCAACAGTTCGTGCGAGGCCAGATACGCGGAGGACGCCGGGACCGTCGCTGCCGCGACGACCCCACCGATGTCCACGCTCGCGAACCCACCGACCGACGGAACCCCGTCTTGCTCGAATTCGAGCGTCATCCCCGCGTTCTGCTGGATCGCCGCTATCTTGAGCCTCGGCGGCAGGCTCATTTGCTCGCGTCGTGCGATCGCCTCCGGATCGGGATGCGCGAGAAGGCTTCCCTTGGAGTCGATGAGCGAGATTCGAAAAAGCGCCGTTCTCGCCGCGAGCCGAGCCAGCCCGTCCAGCCGAACCAGCGCTGACACGACCACCGGCCGTTCACCGACATCTTGCAGAAAGGAGAGCGAGAGCATGGGAAGCTCGCGTGAGAGCGTGCTGTTCTCGACGAAGATCTCACCTTTCTCGAGCCTCTTCATCGGCAGCGGGTTCGCAGCTCGGTACGCATCGACTTCTTCTCGCGACACCCCGGCCTCGACCAAGACCGCGTCGTCGTAGACAGAGGCCACCAGCTCCCCGTCCCGGTAGAACCGCACCCCGATCAGGTCCCGGAGATCCTGGAAGAAGCCGCGAAGCAACTCGGTCTTGTCCTCCGGCGAAAGGTCCGGACGCTGCATGATTCGCGCGTGAACGCGGAGCCCTTCCGTGTACCCGCCGAGAAGAGTACGCGCCTCTTCGGCTGCGCTCAGAGCCGCAATCGACGCCAGGTCGTTGATGTAGGCCTTCTTGTCCTGGTGGAACATGGTAGCCATCGTGAACGTGATCACGCTCACGACCGCCGTCACGACAAATAGCAGCGTGACCAGAATCTTCACCCGGATCGGAATTCGCAATCGCCTGTTCATGAGACCTACCCGTCTAGTACTTGGCGTGAATGACCTGGGAGCGGTACGTTGTATTGCCCGACTCGTCGACCGCTTCGACGACCACGACGTTTGCTCCGCGCTCGAGCTCGAGCGCATGTTCGAACCAACCATCTTCGCCCACTTCCACCGGCCGGCCCGCAATGAAGATCGCCGTCCCCGGATCCGTGACTCCCTTCATGACGAGCGCCGGCGCCGCCACGACTCCTTGCGGGAACAAGACATCGAGCTGGGGCGGGCGATCATCGCGGGTCAGCGCCAACTGATGAGTGACGCTCGCGTTGCCGAGAGCGTCGTCGCGCATACCGCGTACGCGCCAGAAGTAATCGCCCGCATCCAGGTTGCGGTAAACGATTTCGAGGGCGTCGACGTCCGCTTCGTAGACCACATCCCGGAACGCCGGGTCGCGCGCGATGGCGATTCGGAATTCGCCGACGTCGTTCGAGCCACTCCACGCGAACCGGATCGGCGGTGGTTTCCGACGGAACGCGTCGGTGAAGCCATCCTCCGGCGACACGAGGGTGGGCGGGTCCGGTAACGGAGCGGGGCGCGAGACGCTCTGATCCTTCGTCACGACGACGGCTTGATTCGACTTCACCAGAATCGCGC
The DNA here is from genome assembly GCA_025774865.1 of bacterium. Classification (GTDB taxonomy): domain Bacteria; phylum ARS69; class ARS69; order ARS69; family ARS69; genus JALGZO01. Next base: position 6,161 of record JALGZO010000433.1, read on the forward strand.
GGTCGCCGGCGGTGACTTGAGCCTCGCCTTCGTGGACCGACAGCGTGGTCGACTCGTCCTTTCCGACCACGGCCGTGAACACCGCAGATCCCGATCCCCTGGACGAGGGGCGGATCCTCGACTCGCCGTTGCCGGCCACGACCTCGACTTGAAGGGAGTCCTCGCGGCCCGCCGAGATCCGGCCGCGGAGCTCTCCTCCGAGGATGATCAACGACCGCCGCCGCCGGCTCTCCACCTCCGCCTTCAACATGCTCTTCACGACGATCAGGGAGTTCTCGCCGAGCTCCAGAACGTTCCCTTCGTCGAAGGAGATGGTCGCCTTCGACGCGTCGAACGTCTGGACCGCGTGTCGGTGGTGCAGGGGGAGCCCCGGCTCCGTGTCGGTCCACACGACCGTGCCTACCGGCTTGTGTTTCACCGTCCGATGGGCATCGGATAGCATCGCGACGACCTCTCGGTTCCCGAAGTTCCCCATGTCGAGATCCACGTCCCGGCCCTCTGCGCCTTCGAGCGACTGACTCGCACCGCCCCGGATGAGATCGGTCAACCGCGTTCCCTTCGGGAAGGTGAACGTGAGAAGCGCGAGGAAGATCATAAAGCAGACGAGAACCAGCACGACGGACAGCATCGCTTCGGTCCCCCTCGCAACGATCGATCGAAGTCTGAGCTCGCCCATTGCCGCCCTCAGTAGCGACCCTGGGCCCGCAGGAACCACCCGCGGACCGAGTAGTCGTTCATCGTGAACTCGTTGTCCGAGAAATCGGTAAAGTTGAAGCCGCCTCCGACCCGAAAGTGCTCGTGCAGGTTCCACATCAGATCGGTGAGCCAGCCCTGCTCGCGGTCGTCGGCCTTCCGCTCCATCAGAATCCGGTATTCCAGCCCGAAATCGACCGGCCCCCAGACGTTTCCGTTGAGTCGCTGGATCGTCAGATAGGTGCGGGTCGTCAGCCACGGTCGGCCGCCGTTGCGCTCCGCCCGAATGCGCGCCGCACCCTTCGTGACCCACTCGATCCGGCGGTGGACGTCGACGATGGCGTCCAAGGAAAACACGTTCACCTTCCTCCGAATCGGCTCGTCGCCGACGACCAGCGTGGGACGCCGATCGCGGAGGTACGTGTAGCGGGTCAGCCCGTTGATCCGATTCCACCGCACGGGACGATACGCGAGGCCGACGCTCGCTTCCTCGAGGCGCGCCTCCTCCATGTCGGTGTCGCGGTCGACCGTCCGGCTGAAGCGGTACTTCCCGAGCACCGTGTAGTCGGCCGACAGCTTCACGTCGAGGTGGTTCGAGGAAAGAACCTGGCGGCGGCGGCTCGCCCCCTCTTCAAGACGCAGCTCGTTGCGCGTCATCGCAGCCAGGCCTGCGCCACCGTCGTACGAGAGTTGGCCGGTGATCGACGATCGACGCCGGTCCACCTGATCCGCCTGGTCCGAATCGACTTTCGAATGTTCTCCGGTGACGATGAGCGTGACGTCCTCGGCGGGGATCACCTGGCGACTCAACCCGATCAGCGAGACGTTCCGGTCGCCGGCGCTCGCCGACTCGCGCTGATACTCCGTGTAGACCTTCGTGGCCGGCCCCAGGCTCGACTCGGCGCCGACGACCGTGGCGGCTCCGTGGCCGCCGTCGTCGCGAACGAGACGCTCCGAGAGGTACACGCGGGTATCCCCTGTCGTGAGGATCGCCCCCCCCTGCGCCGATGAGCCGATCGAGCCGGTCGTCCCTCGCGCCTCCAGTGCGAGGTAACGGTGTGCCTGATACTCGGCGCCGACCGTGAGCTGATCGTTCTCGTCGCCGCTGAGGGTCTGCTGGTATTGCACGCGACCGGTGAGATCCTCTCTCAGGCGGGCGACGGCTTCCGCGGCCGCGAGCTGCGATTCCGCGACCGTCGAGCCCGACGCCTCCTTCGCCTCGTTGGCGTAATACTCGACGTTCAATCCCCAGCGCGATCGGACGAAGTTCCATTGCGCGGTGGTCGTCACGACCTCGTCGAGCGCGGCGGCGGCTTCGACTTCGCCGGTCCGGTCTTCGCGATCATGGCTCACCATGAGACGGCTCGCGTCGCTCAGGAGGAACGACGCCGACGCTCCGGACCGCCTCAGTCCGCGCTCCAGAAAGCTCCCGGCCGAAAGGAACCCGGGGTCGAGGTTCTTGTGATAGCC
>JALGZO010000434.1 GCA_025774865.1 bacterium
GGAGCCCGCGGGCGTCGATCGGGGTGGCTCCGAACCCCCGCCAAGCCTCTCGGTCACACCGTCCGAGACGGACGCCGCCCGGCGGCGCCGGGACCTGGTGATGCCGCTCCTCTGGGCGACGCGGGACGCGCCCGAGGATCCCCTCGCCGCGCAGATGGCCGCGTACGCGCCACCGACCCGGACTCTCCAGCTGATGAGCACGGTGAGCCCGGCGTCGGAAGAGGGAGACCAGGAACCCACCCCGTCCACCGCGTCCGCCGTGATTCCACTCACGCTGGAGGGCAGCGTCGATACGGCGCTCGAGCACAACCTGCGCGTTCAGGTCGCACGCCTCACGAAGGAAGCGGCCGAGGCCGACGTCGCGGGGGCCAAGGCCAAGTTCCACCCGCGGCTCGGGCTCGGGTTCCTGCAAGAGGAGGGCCAAGCGGTCGTGACGCAAGACTCCGGCCTGGAGTCGACGGTCACTCCGAGGGTGCAGTCCGCATCGGCCATCCTGAGTCAAGAGATCCCGACGGGCGGAACCGCCGTGGTCTCCGGCGACCTCGTCTATGACGAGGGGATCATCGTCGACTCTCACGACGCCGGCGTTACGGTGAGCATCGTCCAGCCGCTGCTTCGCGGAGGGCGAATCTACGTCGCGCGGCAACCGATTCGTGACGCGGAGTACGATCTGGAGGTCGAGGAGGCGCGGCTCCGGACCGAGACGCTGCTGATGATCGCAGACACCAAGACGGCGTACTACAACACCCTTCTGGCCGAGAAGATCATCCGCGTCACGCTGGAGGCGATCGAGCGGGACAAAGCTCTGATCGAGGCCTCGCAGGCGCTGTTCGACGCCGGGCTCGTGACGAAGCGCGACGTCTACAGCGCGGAGATCCTGCTGGCGAACGACCGGGCGAAGCTGGCCGGGGCCGAAGGCGATCTCGAGTTGGTGCGAAACGACCTGCTCGACCTGCTCGGCCTGCCGATCAGCCAGCCGGTCGAGCTCGTCGACCGGGACATCAGCTTCGAGCCCATTTCGCTCAAGCCGGACGAGTGGATCACGGCCGCCGTGCAAAACCGCCCCGAGGTCTACGAGATTCGTGCGAGAATGGAGAAGACCCAGCTGAGCCTCGGGGTCGCTCGGAACGAGCGGTGGCCCGCTCTGGACGTCGTGGGGAGCTACGGACGCTCCCAGTCCGGACTGAGTCGGAGCGCCGCGCTCGAGCTCGATCGATACGCGTGGAGCGCGGGGGTCGTCTTCTCCCTTCCCATCGGGAGCGCAGAGGCCCGGGCCGCGGCTCGGCGCGCCGAGCTCGAGCAGGAACGCCTGGAACGCGAGCTCCAGGACACGAAGAGAAGAATCGAGCTCGACGTTCGAGCGAGCACGATCAAGCTCCGGACGAGCGTTCAGAAGATGGCGGCGCTTCAAGTAGGTGTCGAGCAAGCGCAAGGCAAGCTGGAGATCGCGAGGGAACGGTTCGCGCTGGGGCTCGCCACGAACCTCGACATCACGGACGCCCAGGAGAACCTTCTCGGAGCCGAGACGGATCTTCTGACGGCGATCGTCGACTATAATATCGGCCTGGCCGAGCTGGAGGCGAGCATTGCAGGCCCTATTTCATAGAGCGGAAGTGGCCTGGTCGGGCTTCGCAACGACCTGGCTGAACTGGCAGCGACAGCTGGATGGAGTTCTCCCCGAGCCGATTCGGAAGTTCGGGCGCATCGCGGTCATCCGGCAGGTCGGTTGGCTCGGTGTCATCGCCATCATCCTCGTCGTGGGTACCGCCGCGTACTTCGTCTCGCGCCCGAACGGGCGAGCGTTCGCGGCGGCCGTGTACACCGTCGAGACGGGTGACGTCACCATCCGGATCAGCCAGCGCGGAGAACTGCGAGCGTTGGACTCCGTCACGCTCAGCGCTCAGAAGGATCTCCCCATCATCTACCTCGTTCCCGAGGGAACCCAGGTGGAGGAAGGGGATCTCGTCGTCGAGTTCGACGCCGGGAAGTACGAGAACGCTCTCGAGGAAGCCAAGGTCGATCTTCAGGTCACCCAGGCGAATCTTCAGAAGGCGGAGAAGGAGTTCGAGTCTCAGGGGCTGAAGCTCGAGGCCGGGATCGCCCGTTACGAAGGAGACCTGCATCTCGCGCAGCTCGAACTGGACACGGTGAAGAACAGGCCGCTTCCCCACGAGCTGGATCGCGCCACGAACCTGCTCGAGAACGCGAAGCTCGCCTTCCAGAACGCGAAGAACAAGCGCGAGTTCATGCCGAGCCTGGTCGAGAAGGGTTTCGTCACCAAAGTGTCGCTCGAGGAGGCGGAGCTGTCGTACCTCGAGGCCAAGGCGAATCTCTCCGCCGCTCAGTTCGAGTACGACCTGGTCGTCGCCGGGGCGACCCCCCAGGAGTTGCGGATAGCGGAGATCGGCGTGGAGCAGGCGCAGGTCGCGGTCGACAAGGCCCGCGCCGGCATGCAGTCGGAGCTGGAGTCGTTCGGAGCGACCGTAGCCCGGGAACGTGCCAACGTGAGGCGGGCGGAAAAGCTGATCGGGGCCGCGGAGCTCAAGCTCGCCCGGGGTACCCTGTTCGCGCCGCGGGCGGGAATCGTCGTCTACGCTCCGGCGGCCGCCGGATCCAACGAGAAGGTCCAGCTCGGCATGATCCCTTACGAAGGGCAGCCGGTCGCGTACCTCCCGGATCTCTCGAAGATGGTCGTCGACATCGAGATCAACGAGATCGACATCGGGAAGGTAACCGAGGGCAGCTCCGTCGAGGTGAGACTGGAGGCCTACCCCGGTGAAGTCTTCCACGGAACCGTGATGGAGATCAGTTCCCTCGCGAAGGTGAAGTCGACGCCCTCGGGAATGTCCTCGGGAATCAAAGCGTTCGGCGTCGTCGTGAAGATCGACGCGCAAGACACGAGGCTCAAGCCGGGTCTGACCGTGCTCTGTGACATCGTGGTGGACCAGCGCCAGGATGCGCTCTCGGTTCCGCTGCGCGCGGTGACCACGCGGCGCGGCGAGCACGTCGTCTTCGTGAACGATGCCGGGAAGATCAAAGAGCGAAAGGTGGTTCTGGGCCACAGCAACGAGCACATCGTGATCGTCGAGGAGGGGTTGCGAGCGGGAGACAGGGTCCTCCTCGGTCCGCCGTCCTCGTAGATGTTGATCCGCATCAGCCAGCTCCGGAAGACCTACGTCATGGGTACGGTGGAGGTGCACGCCCTCCGCGGCGTCGACCTGAGCGTGGAGAGCGGCGAGTTCATCGCGATCATGGGCGCGTCGGGGTCGGGAAAGTCGACGCTGCTGCATTTGCTCGGGTGCCTCGACCAGCCGAGCGGAGGCACCTACGAGCTCGGCGGCACCGCCGTCCAGACGCTGGAGGACCGCGAGCTTTCGCGGGTCCGCAACGAGCGGATCGGGATCGTCTTCCAGGCCTTCAACCTCATCTTGCAGCACAACGTCCTCGAGAACGTCGAGCTTCCGTTGATCTACAAAGGCGTCGAGAAGGAAGAGAGAAGGGAGCGGAGTCTGGCGCTCCTGCAGCGGGTCGGTCTCGCCGACAAAGTGCTGCACCGTCCCGAGGAGCTCTCGGGCGGCGAGATGCAGCGCGTTGCCATCGCCCGCGCGCTGGCCGCGGATCCGCTCCTCCTTCTGGCGGACGAACCGACCGGAAACCTCGACTCGAAGACGTCGGCCGGCATCATGGACCTGTTCTGCGAGCTCCACGCGGCCGGGACCACCATCCTCATGGTGACGCACGACGACGAGACTGCGCAGCACGCGCAGCGCATGATCGTGCTCCGTGACGGACTGATCTTCCGGGATGCGACCCGTCGGGGTACGAACGGGCAGGGTAGTTTCTGGTCCCCCAAGAGCGCTCCGAGGAGTCCTTGGACCGGGAGTCCCTCATGAAGTGGTCGGAGGGCGTCAGCATGGGTGTCAAGGGTCTGCTGCTGCGGAAACTCCGTTCACTTCTCAGCACGCTCGGAATCGTGTTCGGCGTCGCGGCGGTGATCTCGATGGTGTCCATCGGCGAGGGAGCGCGGATCGAGGCGATCGAACAGATCGAGCTCCTGGGGACGAACACGATCCGGGTCAAGCATCTCGAGCTCACGGGGGAGATGGGCCAGGAGGCCGCCCAGAGCTTCTCCCGAGGTCTCACCCGGGACGACGTGCAGCTGATCCGGGAACGTCTTTCCGACGCTGAAGGTATCGCTCCGCTGCGATTCGTGGACGCCGAGGCCCGCTTCGAGGGACGTGAGGCAATCGCCCAGATCGTCGGGACGAGTCCGGAACACGAGAAGGTCACGAACTTCCGGGCGGCCGAGGGACGATTCCTCACGGATCTCGATGTCTACGACTCCAAGAACGTGTGCATCGTCGGCTCCGAAGTCGCCGGGGAGCTTTTCGGATGGCAGAGCGCCCTCGGAGCGCGCCTTCGGATCGGAACGGGCTCCTTCACCGTGGTCGGGGTCATGGAATCGAAGTCGGTTCGCGAGGGGAGAGCGGCGGCGGTCAAAGTCCGGAACATCAATCGCGATATCTACATTCCGATCACCACCTCGCTTCGGCGATTCCCGGTGTCGCGGGATCCGCTCGCGATCGACGAGTTCGTCGTGCAGGTCGCGCGGGCCGATGGGCTCCAACGAGCGGCCGACGAGATTCAGGAGGTCCTGCACCAGCAGCACCGTGAGGCCGAGGACTACGAGATCCTGATTCCCGAGGAGCTGCTCGCCCAGGCCCAGAGAACGCAGCGTCTGTTCAACGTGATCATGGCATCGGTGGCGGGGATCTCGCTTCTCGTCGGTGGCATCGGAATCATGAACATCATGCTCGCCAACGTATCCGAGCGAACCCGGGAGATCGGCATTCGTCGGGCCATCGGAGCCACGAAGGTCGACGTCATGATGCAGTTCTTGATCGAGACGGTGCTGATCTGCCTGGCCGGCGGCGTGATCGGGATCGTGGTGGGGGCGGGGATGGGGAAAGTCATCACGCTGTACGCGGGATGGCGAACCGTCTTCTCGTTCCTCAGCATCGTCATCGCGTTCGGTACGGCGACGACGATCGGCATCATCTTCGGTCTGTTTCCCGCGCGGCGAGCGGCCGAGCTCGATCCGGTTCGAGCAATCCGGTTCGAGTAGGGGAGGAAGAATGGCCAAGTCGAGGGGAGCCGAAACCGGTCTGAGCGTCGGAGAGATCGGCCGGCGCCTGGGGGGCTTTGCGAAGCCGCACTGGCGCATGATCGTTCTCGCGCTCGCGATGATGCTTGGCAAGACGGCGATGACGCTGGCGAAGCCGTGGCCGGTCAAGCTCGCCCTCGACCACATCGTTCTGACCGAGGGGACGCTCGAGGGCCCAGTGCTCAAGCTCCTCATCGGAGTGATGGTGGGCGTGGTCGTGATCGTGGCCCTCCGGGGCCTCTTTGCATACTGGGAGGTCCTCGCGATCAACCGCGCGGGCCGAACGATCATCTTCTCGATACGCAAGGCGCTCTTCGACCAGATCCAGCGGCTGTCCCTGCAGTTCCACAGCCGGCGGCGAACCGGCGACCTCATGACGCGCGTGACGAGCGACGTCAAGGCGCTCCGGGTTCTCTTCACGACGTCGCTACTGGCGATCGTGTCGAGCGTCGTGCTCCTGGTCGGGATCGCCGGTGTCTTGCTGTGGATGGACTGGCGGCTCGCGTTGATCCCGATCATCGGCGCCCCGCTGATGGTCCCCCTCATCCGCCACTACTCGCGCGACATCACGGAACTGTCTCGGGAGGAACGCCACAGCGAGGGCGCGCTAGCGTCGGTTTTGAGCGAGAGTCTGGGGTCCGTACGCCTGACGCGGGTCTTCAACCGTCAGGAGCACGCGCGGACCGCCTTTCTGCGCGACGCCGCCGCGAGCCTCGAGAGTGGCCTCGCCGCCACGATGGCGGAACAACGAGTGGCGTGGTGGATCGACGGAATCTGGGCCTTCGTGACCGCATCGGTTCTCGGACTCGGCGTGTTCCGCGTGGTGACGGGGAGCGCGACGGCGGGCGAGCTCGTGGTCTTCGTGCACTACGTCAAGAACTACTACAAGCCGCTGCGTGCGATCCTGAAGCACGTGTACCGCATTTCGAAGTCCATCCCTCGAGCCGAGCGCATCTTGGAAGTGCTGGAAACGCGCCGGGGTGTGCAGGAGCGTCCCGACGCGGTCGCGGCGCCCGTGATCGGGCGGGCGATCGAGTTCCGAAACGTCTCGTTCACGTACGAAGGGGATCGCACGGTCCTCGACGGGGTCGAGCTCGAGATTCCCGCCGGGTCCGTGACCGCCATCGTCGGGCCCACGGGGGCGGGAAAGTCCACGGTCGTTTCGTTGATTCCGCGTCTCTACGATCCGACGGCGGGCGAAGTGAGGATCGATGGGCGCGATATCCGTGACTTCACGATCGCGTCGCTCCGCGCGCAGATCGGGGTGGTTCTCCAAGAGTCGATCCTCCTGCGCACGAGCATCGCCGAGAACATCGCTTACGGGCGTTCCTCCGCCACGGTCGACGAGATCCACGACGCCGCGAAGGCGGCGCACGCTCACGAGTTCATCGTGCAGCTGCCGGACGGCTACGACACGGTGGTCGGCGAGCGGGGGGACACGCTCTCGGGAGGTCAACGCCAGCGGATCGCGATCGCGCGCGCCATGGTGGGCGGGTCGCCGATTCTCCTTCTCGACGAGCCATTGGCCGGACTCGACCCGGAGTCGGCGGGCATCGTCGTGCAGGCGCTGGACGAGCTCATGAAAGACAAGACGGTCGTCATCATCACCCACCAGCTCGCGACCATCAGAAACGCGGACCAAATCATCGTCATGGACGGCGGGCGCGCGGTCCAGATGGGGCGCTACGACGATCTCCTGCGGGCCCAAGGGAAGTTCCGAGAGCTATGTGACCGGCAGGAGGGCGGCCTCCTGGCCGCCCGGACCTGAGCGCCGTCGTGGAGCACGTCCCCGCGGATCCCTCCCTGCACGGACTGAGAGAGCTCTTCCCCAGCGAAGGCGCCCCGGGATTCGTCGCCCGCGCCGCAGAAGAACTGTTCCAGGAGCCCGTGGACGAGCGAGACGGGAAGCCGGTCTACGCGCGCTACTGGCCGGGCCGGCGCTGCGTGGTGCTCTGGTCCTTTCCCGGAGCGGACGCGCCTCGGCTCGTGTCCGGCACGCTCTTCTCGGACGGGCGCGGCGCGAGAACGGTAGAGCGCTCGGCGTTCCGGCGCCTCCTGCAGTCGGCGCAGGACCGTCACGGCCCCGATCGCTCTTTCCACCGCTTCCTTCCCGACCATCGGGTTCTCCTCATGGCGTTTCCATTGGACGGTCGGCTCCGCGGTCTTCCTGCCGCGGACTCGAAGGAATGGATCCGGAGCGTGCTCTGCCCCGCGGTGGGTCTGGAGCCGGCGTCGATCACGCGCATCGAGCACCAGGCGCTGAACTTCAAGCCCTGGAGACGGTGTGTCTTCCGGTACCGCGTGCACCGACCCGAGGGAGCGAGCGGGTTCTTCGCCAAGGTCTTTCGCGATGACCGCGGCGCGGTCCTCTTCGATCGCGCCCTCGCCGTCCACCGGCATCTGGCCGCGGCGGACCGGGGGTGGGACACGCCCCGGCCGGTGTCGTATCTCCCCGAGGAGAAGATCGTCGTGTTCGAAGAGCTGTGCGATGCGGAGGAGGTCAGCGACCTTCTGCACGACGCGGGCCGTGAGTCGCGAGCCAGAGACCGGCTGATCGATGGGTTCGAGCGGGCGGGGAGCGTGGCCGGGGAGCTCCGCGAGGCCAAGCTCGAAGACCTTCCGCGCGTTCCGCCCCACGCGGTGCTGGCCAGTTTGCGAAAGAGAGCGGAGAACATCGAAAGGGTCGAGCCCGAGTTCGCCTTCACGGTGGAGCGGGAGCTCGATCGTCTCGGTGCCGAGGTCGAGCGTCGGGAGCCCGAGCCGTTGGTTCCGGCGCACGCGGCCTACCGCCACGATCAGCTTCTTCTTCGCGGGAACCGGCTCGCCGTTCTCGACCTCGACGGTCTGTGTCTCTCGGGTACGAGCGCGGACGCCGGACACTTTCTGGGATTCCTGGACATGGCTCGCATTCGGCGTCCCCGCAAGCGTGACCTTCTCGCCGTCTGCGAGGATGCCTTCGTGCGGGGACTTCGAAGCGGGAACGATCGGTCTCTCGAGTGGCTGAGCTGGTACCGGGCGGCGGCGCAAATCAAGAAAGCCGTCCGGAGCTTCCTCTCCCTGGACTCCAAGTGGCGCTCGGCCGCGGCGGCGCTGGACGAGGGGCTCGTCGAAGCAACGCTCGGCTGCGCTGGGAGCCCG
>JALGZO010000435.1 GCA_025774865.1 bacterium
GAAGGGCTGGAGCTCCCGGGTTCCTCTCCCCGCGAGATACGTTGCCCGGTCCCTTTCGAGCTCAACATAGTCCCGTCTTGCGGGTGGGCAGGTCAACAACTCGCGGGGAGACGAACCCGGGAGTTCCGAGCCTTCACCGGCGTTCGCGCGGTAAGATGGATCGCACGTTCGACCGCGAGGTCCCGCGCTCGAACGATCACCCGCTGCGCCCCCGTTCGCGACCGGTCGCGTGCGCCCGTACCGAGCCGGCCGGGGAGGGGTTCGCGCGCAGTTGCGGAGGGCCCGCACCTCCAGACCGACGGACTCGGGGCGCTGGCGTTCGATCCGTCTCCCTGCTCAAGCCGGTGGAGAGCCGGAGCTCCAGGATTCGCTCCACGCGAGTTGTTGACCGGGCCCACCCGCAAGACGGGAACGCATTGAGTTCGGAAGGGACCGGGCAACGTATCTCGCGGGGAGCGAATCCTGGAGCTCCGCTCTCTCGCCGGCTACTCTCCCAGCGTCATCACCAGAATCCCCGCGAACAGTGCGAAGAGGTTCCGGAACCGTCCCTCCGGCGCGGAGTGCACCTGCGGGAGAAGGTCCGCCGTCGCGATGGCGAGGAACGTTCCGGCCGAGAATCCGATGGCTGCGTGGAGCATGCTTCCCGTGAGATCGGACAGTACGCTGAACGAGATGACCGCCCCCAGGGGAGTCGCCAGTGCGAAGAAGCCGATCATCGCCACGATGCGACGGCGCGGATACTCGCAGTGGAGCAGGATTCCCGTCAGAGCCAGCGAAGACGGAAGCTTGTGCAGCACGATCGCCAGCGTCACCGCGGTCGACAGGTGAGGAATCGAGATCCCGGCCCCCAGCGCGACACCGTCGATGAGCGCATGCAGGGTGATGCCGCAGAACGCCGCGAGCCCCATGTGATGGAACGCGCACTCCTCTTCCTCGCACGGATGCAGCATCACGAAGCGCTCCAGCACGTAAATCAAGAGGAAGCCGACGAGTACCGCCCCTCCGACGCCTTCCCCGAGCCCCTGCACCGCTTCCGGGATCATGTGGAAGAAGGCCGCGCCGAGCAGCACACCGGTTCCGAACGCGAGCAGGAGGCGCACGGTCTTCCGACTCCAGGACCGCACGAGCGGAAGAAGCCCCCCGGCGAGGGTCAGCACGACGACGAGGGCCGCCGCCACCGCGAGGCGTTGCAGGTCGCTCACGGTCAGGGTCTCCGATCGAGGTCGATTATCTTGAGGTCGAAGCCCTCCGTGCCGTCTCGGTCGATGACGTACCGTTTGACCCGCGGCAGGACGACCTCCAGCGTCTCGAGGTAGATCCGCTTGCGCGAAGCGTCCGGATTCCTGCGGTACTCCTCGAGCACCGCCAGGAACCGAGCCGCCTCACCCGTCGCCTCCGCGATGCGACTGTTCCTGTCGGCGTGGGCGCGTTCCTCGATCCAGGTCGCCTCGCCCCGCGCGCGTGGGATGACGGAGTTCGCATAACCGTTCGCCTCGTTCATGATGCGCTCTCGGTCGGCCGCCGCGTTCGAGACGTCGCGGAACACGTCGATGACCTGATTCGGCGGGTCGATCGAAAGCAGGTTGACCGAGCTGACAGCGATCCCCACCTCGAGCTTGTCCAGGCGCGCCTGGGTTCGCTCCCGCACCTCACGAGCGATCAGGGGCCGGTTCACGGTGAACGCGTCGTCGACCGTCATGCCGCCGAGCACATCGGTGAGAGCAGCCTCGGCGATCCTGGCCATCAGGAACTGCGGGCTCTGCATCCGATAGAGGTAGCTCGCGAGGTCCACGACCGTGTACTGGATCATCACCTTGACCGACAGGATGTTCGTGTCGCCGGTGAGCCAGAGTGAGAGTTCCTCGGGAGAGGGAATGCCACGCAGAAAGTCGCGCGTGATCATGCCCACCCCCATCTTGTAGACGGTGGTCGTCTGGAATTTGTCGTGACGCTCGATCGGCCACGGCAGCCGGTAGTGGAGGCCCGATGGCACCCCGCGATCGACGACGCGGCCGAATCGCTTCACGACCGCGAGCTCTTCGGGCTCGACCTTGTAGAAGCCTGTGATGAACCAGGCGGCGATCAAGAGAGCCGGAACGGCTCGAAAGGCGTGACGGCGCATCAGGGACTCGTTCTCCCCTGCTTGGCGTCACCCAGTCCCTCCGTCAGAAGCCGCATCAGCTCCGAGTCGGACGGCAGGATGATCGTCGTCTGATCGTCGAGGAACGTACGGTACGCCTGGAGAGTGCGGGTGAACTCGTAGAACTCGGGATCTTGCGAAATGGCGTCGCCGAAGATCCGAGTCGCCTGGGCCTCCCCCTCGCCCCGCAGGATTTCGGCCTTCTCGTACGCCTCCGAGAGGATGCGGCTCTCCTCGCGGTCCGCTTCGGCCCGGATCTTCCGCGCCTCTTCCTCGCCCTGCGACCGGTAGCCGCGCGACAATCGCTCGCGTTCGGCCCGCATGCGTTCGAAGACGCTCCGACGATTCTGGTCCGGGAACGCCAAGCGCTGGATGTCGAAGTCGACGACTTCGACGCCGAACTTCTCGCGAACCGGGCCCGCGATCGTCTCGTGGATCGCGCCGACGACTGCTTCGAGCCGGCGGCTTTCGGACTGCGTGCTGATGAGCTCCCCGAAGGGAACCGACGCGAGGGCGGCCCCGACCTCCGACGAGATCACGTCGGTGAGCTGGCTGCGCGCTGCCGCGTCCGAGGGAAGCGCCCGAAAGTACTGCAGGGGGTCCGCTATTTTCCACACCGCGAAGTAGTTCACGATCACGTTCTTCTTGTCCTTGGTGAGGAACTCGGACTGCTGCGGCTCGAGCACCTGGAGGCGCGCGTCAAAGCGGCGCACGCGCTGCACGAACGGAATCTTGGTCCTCAGCCCCGGTTCGGTGACCACGGCCACCGGATTTCCGAACTGAGTCACGACCGCGGTCTCGGTGACGTCCACCATGAAAAACGACATCACGAGGAGCACCAAGACGACGAGCGTCGCCGGAATCACGATCCGAAGGGCATTCTTCATTTCGTAGCTCACTCTCCCGCTTGCGTCTGATCCCCGGGATCTTCACCCCGGCGAATCGCACCGCCCCGCAGGACCTCCCCGACCGGTAGCGGTTCACCCTTTCCCGAAGAGATCCACAGATCGATCCTGCCCGAGCCGTCCCAGCCCGGTCGAACGATCTTGGTTCCCCGCGACAGGACCTCCTCCACTGTCTCCAGATAGAGCCGTGTGAATGTGCCGGTGCGCTTCTCTCGATACGCGTCGGAGCGCATCAGGAGGCTCTCGGATTCGCCCCGCGCCCGGTGCACCTCTCGCGTCGCGAAGCTCTGCGCCTCGGCGACCGTTCGAGCCGCTTCCCCGCGCGCGAGATTCACGGTCTCGTCGAGGTAGCGGTACGCGACGTTGATCGACGTCAGCTTGTCTTCCTGCGCACTGGCCACGTCGCGAAACGCGGCATGCACCTCAGGCGGCGCGTGCACGTCGCGGATTGCGAAGCGCACCACTTCGACCCCCAGGTCGAGATCCTCCGTGCGCCGTCGGACGTCGTCCAGCACGAGGGTCTCCACGAGCCGCCGGTCGACGGTGTACACGCGGTCGATCTCGAAGCTCGCGAGAACATCGAGCATCGCGGCCAGCGTCTCGTGCTTGATGGCCAACTCCGGATCTCGAAACCCGTACACGTACTTCTCCGGATCGACGATTCGGTACTGCAAGACCGACCTCGTCGCGAGAAGGTTTTCGTCGCCCGTGAGATAGAGCGACTCCTCCTCGAGTCGCCGCGTCGCGACCGCGCCACCTCCATCCCCCGGCGCGGACGTGACCTCACCGGGCGAACGAAAGCCGATCTCGATGCGGCGCACGCGGTCGCTCGAAACCAACTCGGCGGTCCCGATCGGAGGCGGCCAGCGCCAGTGCAGTCCTGCGGCGCGCGGCGCACCGCTCGGCGCTCCAAAGCGGCGGACGAGCCCTTGGTGACCCGGCGGCACGACGAGCCAGCAGCTCGAGAAGGCCCAGATCCCGAGCACCGCGACCGCGAGTGCCCCGAGCCGGCGCCGGGTGAGACGGAACCCGGTGACCCACTCGAGCCCGCGCAAGAGCGTGATGAACTCGCGCGGCGCGGCGGCGCGGCGGAATGAGAGAACGAGAAGTGCCGCGAACGCGATCGCGGCCGCCCAGCCCAGCCACGCCGGCATTTGACGCACCTGGCCCGCCGTCGCCCCGGGATCCATGTTCAGCGTCTGGTAGATGACGTCGAGAAGGGCGCCGAGCGCGAGACTGAGGATGGCGATGGTCGAGATGTAGATCACCATCACGCGACGACCCAGAAACCGCGACAGGATCGCGAGCGATCCGATGTTTGTCGCCGGCCCCGCGAGCAGGAAGACGAGGGCGGCCCCGGGAGAGAGACCCTTGATCACGAGCGCCGCCGCGATAGGCGTGGACGCCGAAGCGCAGATGTACAGCGGGATCCCGATCACGAGCATGAGGAGCAGCGGCACCGGTCCGGACGACAGATACCGAGTCACGATCTCGGCCGGCAGGAGGACGGCGATCATCGCTGAGATGACGAGGCCGGCCAGCATCCAGTGCGACGTCTCGTCGAACAGCTCGACGAAGGCGCTGGCGAATCCACCGCGAAGCTTGTCGCGGAACGATCCTCGACCCTCGGCGGCCTCGGTGCCCTCGGTCCCCTCGGCGAGCGCGTCGTGGGCGTGACCATGGGAGTGCGCGCTCGGGACCGCCTCCTCGCCCGGGCCGCAGCACGACTCCGGCGCTGCGTCCGTTGCTTCTTCGTCATCCTTCCCGAAGGCCTCCGCCGCGAAACCGGCTGTCAGCGCGGAAACCATGGCCGAGAACGGCCGGTAGATGGCCATCAGAGGATCCATCAATCCGTAGGTCAGGGCGATCGAGTCGACTCCAGTCTCCGGCGTGGAAACCAGGAAGGAGACTGTCGCTCCTCGGCTCGCCCCTCGCTTCCGCAGGGAAAGCGCGGTGGGCAGGACCGAGCACGAGCACAAGGGGAGCGGGATCCCGATCGCCGAGGCCGCGAAGATCGAGCGCACTCGGCCGGTCCCGAGAAGGCGCTGGATGGCCGAGGCGGGCACCAGGACCTGGAGCAGCGCGGCGACGAGGAAGCCGAGCAGGATATACGGCGACGCTTCGAGAAAGACCCCGAGGAGCTCCGAGAGGAACTGCGTGCCGAATGCGCTCAAGACCGACCCTCCCGCGAAGTTCGGCGGGGCCAAGGGCTCCCTACGTTAGGCGATGACCCCGGGGCGAGCAAGGGTACCGAGGAAGGTCCGCTCTGGCCCCGACCGGGGTCCCGCGCTTAGAATCCCCGCACCGTGAAAATGGTTTCCTCTGACTTCTCGCGCCGAGACGCGCTGATCCTCTTCCTCGCAGCGTTCCTGCTGCGGGTCGTGGCTCTCTCGCCGGGCCCGATCCAGCCGCAGGAGAGCGCTCATCTCGACCGCGCCGACCTTCCGGCGGCGGCTTCGCCGGGAAGCGCCGACCTGACGGCGACCCTCGTGGCCGCGCTGAGGCCGCTCGCCCCTGGGGCTTCCGACCCCGACGGCGGCCTCGGGGGCCTTCGGCTGGTGTTCCTGCTCCTGGGTTCGCTGGCCGCTCCG
Organism: bacterium; assembly: GCA_025774865.1. Taxonomy (GTDB): domain Bacteria; phylum ARS69; class ARS69; order ARS69; family ARS69; genus JALGZO01. The sequence continues at coordinate 5,637 of JALGZO010000435.1, forward strand.
GCGCTCGGAGCCGCCGGTGGAAGACTCGGCGGGCGGACTACCGGTTGGATCGCGGGCGGCCTCGCGGCAGTGGGCCCGTTCGCGTTCAAATCGTCGCTGCTGGTCGGGCCGGCCGGCCTGGTGATCACCGCCACGGCGGGCTCCCTCTGGCTTCTGACGATCCTGGCCGAGAAGGCGACGCCGGGATGCTCCCTCGGCGCGGGTGCACTCACCGGCCTCGCCGTCGCCGCGAACCCGGGTGCGGCCGGACTCGCCCTCGCGTGGCCCGCCGCGGCCCGCGGAACCTCGTGGATCCTCGCCATTCCGGCCGCGGTCGCCATGTTCGCCCTCGGCGCGCCCGCGACGCTCGTCGCGATCGTTGACCCGACGACCCCCACGACCGCCGCCGGCTCCGCGGGCCCGGCGTCGCCGCTCGCTTCCGGTCTCTGGACGCTGGTCGGCATCGCCGGCTTCGGTCCATCCGTTCTGGCAGCATTCGGAATCGCGTCGTCGGCCCGACGCGGACTCGCCGGGGATCGCGCTCTACTCGTGGCCACCGGGGGAGCTTTCGTCGTCAGTCTTCTCACCGGCGGAGGTGATCCGTCCCGGCTCGCGGTCGTCCTGCCCGGCGTGCTCCTGCTCGCGGCGCTCGGAATCTCCGGCCCCACACCATGGTCGCGGACTCTCCCTCGCGCCGCGCAGGGCGTCGTCGTCGCGCTGATCCTCGCGGAGGCCCTGCTCGGGACGGCGCCGAAGATCGCGGGGCGCTGGCTCGCGAGCCCGCCGGAGAAGGCCCGCGTGTGGATCGAGCAGAACGTCACGCCCGGCTCCCCGATCCTGGTCGAGGGGGACGTGCGTCTCGCCGCACGAGAGGACGCACACCCGCGGAGCTCGGCGGCCGAGGAAACGTCTCCGATCTATCAGCCGATCGAGCTCCCCGCGCGGGGGTCGTCGGGTCAGGAGTCGACCCTCTTCTACGACCCCAACGTCGCGCAGCTCTTCTCCTGGATTCTTCTCGAAGATCGACCGGAGGAGCTCGAGGCCGCCGTCGTCCGGGCGCGCTTCCGGGAGTGGCTTTCCGAGCAGTGGGACACGGTCGGGCAGTTCGACTCCGTCGACCCCGACGCCGGCTCGTACACGATCTTCCGTCGCCCCTCTGATTTCCGGTACGACCCGGAGTCTGTCGTTTCGATGGTCGAGCACCTCGGCGCGCCGAGGCTCAACGCGGTGCGCGACACGAGCCAGGCGTTCACTCGGTGGATCCGTCGGTGCGGCACCGCGTTCCGCGCGATCGGCGAGGCACGGACCGCGCGGGGCCTCCTCGGCCTGGCGAAGACTCGCGATCCCTCCGATCCGCAGGTCAACTTCGAGCTCGGCCTCGTTCATATCCTTCTCGGGCAAGACGAGGACGCGAAACGAACGCTTCTCGAAGGGCTCGACGTCGACCCGTATCACGGCGGGATGCACTACAACCTGGGAACGCTCCTCGAGAAGGAAGGGAGCACGGACGGAGCGGAGGTGGAATACCGCGCCGCCATCCTCCAACTCGACGATCCGACCCCCGCTCACGCTCGGCTCGGCGCGTTGCTCGTCGCTCGCGGTGATCTCGAAGGAGCGTCGGTGCAGCTCGCGGAGCTTCTGGCCCGGGACCCGCAGGGAGAGGCGACCCTCTTCCTCGCCGAGATCATGGCCGACGCTCAGTCCGCTCCTTGACCCCTCCGGCGACGAAGCCTATCGTGACGGTGCCTTTACGAGCGGCGGCCCGTTCCGCCCTCCCAACCTGATTCCGTTTTGGAGGACCCTCCCATGCCTCACGTTCTCCCACCGCTTCCCTACGAGTACGACGCGCTGGAGCCGCACATCGACGAACAGACGATGCGACTCCACCACGACATTCACCACAAGGGCTACGTCGACGGATTGAACGGCGCCGAGAAGAAGCTCGCCGAAATGCGCGAGTCGGGTGACTTCGCGGCCGCCCAAGCCGTCCACCGAGCTCTCGCGTTCCACGGGTCCGGACACTTCAATCATGTCGTCTTCTGGGAGAACATGGGCCCGCAGGGAGGCGGGACTCCGTCCGGCGACCTGGCGTCGCGTATCACCAAGGATTTCGGCGACTTCGACAAGTTCAAGGCACACTTCAGTGCGGCAGCCGCGACCGTCGAGGGGAATGGTTGGGGAATCCTCGCGTGGCATCCCGCCGCCGGCCATCTCGTCACGCTCGCGTCGATGAATCACCAGAACCAGGGCATCCACGGCGCGATTCCCATTCTGATGCTCGATGTTTGGGAGCACGCCTACTACTTGAAGTACCAGAACAAGCGCCCCGCCTATATCGAGGCGTGGTGGAACGTGGTCAACTGGGACAACGTCGCGGAGCGATTCGACAGAGCCATATCGCTCCAGATGCAGACCACCTGACCCGAGGGGTGAGGAGGCGGCCGGCGCGACGCGGCCGTCTCCGCCCCATCGCTCTCCGAAAGTTCGAGGTCCTCGTGAAGCCCGTCGAAGAAATCACGACCGGCACGTTCCTGGTGGCGAGCCCACTTCTTCAGGATCCGAACTTCGTCCGAACCGTCATTTTGATGTGCGAGCACAGCGTCGAAGGTTCGTGGGGACTCGTCGTCAACCGCCGCACCGACCTCACGTACGGCGAGCTTCTCGATGATCTCCCCTT
>JALGZO010000436.1 GCA_025774865.1 bacterium
GCGCAGCACTCCCAGGCCGAGCTCGGAGAGCCGTCGGCTGATGCGGCTCGCGGCCGCGACGTCCTTCGAGCAGGTGAAGCAATGAGCGAATAGCGCGCAAGTCGACGCCGCGCCGTCAGGAAGCTCCAGCCGCGCGGCCAGCGACTCACCCCGGTCATTCTCGAACATCACCTTCCGCGACTCTCGACTCACGCCGATCCTCCCGCGGGCTCCCGCGAATCTGACGCGGCCGCCGCAGTACCGTCAAGCGGCCCGAGTCTCCTGGAGTCGGCCTCGTGGCCAGCGAGTCAGGGTAGCAGCGTGATCTTGCCCCGGAGGGTCCGTCCGGCGGTCTCCCAGCGTGCGACGTAGACGCCGGCGAGAGCGGGCGCACCATCGTTCGTGCGCCCATCCCAGCGGATGGAGCCGACGTCCGCGCCGGAGCCCGTCATCGTCCGCACGAGCCGTCCCTCGACATCGAACACGGAAACGGTCCAGTCGCCCGTGGTAGGCGACGGTGCGGACAGCTCGACGCCTCGGCCGGCGCGGGCGGGATTCGGGGCCGCTCGGAGCTCGGCGTCGTCCGGAGCCGGCTCCGACCGATACATGCGCGTGGAGACGATCCGGTGGAGTCCGGCCGGGAGCTCACCGAATCCGAACGCCAGGAGGTAGAGCGCGCCGTCCGGCCCCTCCTGGAAGTCGCTGACCCAGCGGAATCCCGACGCCCAGGTCGAACCGGTCTGGCCGGCCACGGGCGGCGCGAAGTCCCAGGTGTCGCCCGTGCGCCGCAGCCGATAGATGTCTCCCGAGTAGAACTCGAGGAAGAAGAAGTCGCCGTGGTAGTTGCCCGGAAAACGGCGCGCCGGGTCCGACCCCGACCGGTAGAGCGGCCCCGCGATCGCCGAGATGACCGACTCACCATGGGGCAGCACGGTGATCGGAGCCGTGAACTCTCGACCCTCTCCGCACGTTCCGAATTCGGTGACGGGTCGCGGGCCTTCGAGCTGGGGCCACCCGAAGTTCAGACCGAAGGGTCCCGCCGCCGGCACCAGGTCGATCTCTTCGAACCAGATCCAGCCCACATTGGCGACGAAGAGATCGCCCGACGCGGCGTCGACCGAGAATCGAAACGGGTTTCGCAGACCCCACGCCCACACGAGCTTTCCCCACTCGCCCGCCGTCGGAAAGGGGTTGTCAGTCGGAGTGATCGCGGCCTTGGGGGGTGGTCCGGGTCCGGCCCCCGGCATGGCGGCGACGTCCAGTCGGAGGATCTTTCCGAGCGGCGACTCCAGGTCCTGCGCGTGGCAGGCGTCCGCGTCATCCCCGAGGCTCACGTAGAGCATCCCGTCCGTCCCGAAGCGGAGCGTGCCGCCGTTGTGAATTCCGGTCGAGTCCGTGATGTCGACGAGCAAGGGGTACGCGTCCGAGAGGACGAGCGCCGTGCTCGACGGATTCTGCAGATCTCCCGATGCCGTGACCATCGTGACGTGCGAAACCGAGTCCGTGTGCGTGTAGTAGAAATAGAGGTAAGGCCGGGCTGGCCACTCGGGATCGACCGCAACGCCGAGGAGACCTCTCTCCAGGGCTCTGCCCTCCACTCCGGGGATCACCGTCAGGAGCTCGGACGTGGTCGCGTCGACGGCCGCGAGGCGGACCGCCCCCGATTGCCGCTCGACGATTACGATCCGTCCGTCGGGCAGAAACGTGAAGCCGACCGGTTCCCCCGCGAAGGGCTCCCCCACGACGTGGTCGGTCCGGAAGCCGAGCGGCAGTTGCGGCGTGGCGCCCGCCGCGGCTGGCGCGGCGAGAACGAGCGTCAAGAGCAGGGTGATGCGCACCGGATCCTCACGGGTGAGAGCGCTTCCACTACTTCAGTATAGGCAATCGGATGCCGGCGTCATGGCGACGGCTGATCGAAGACTTCGCGAACCTCGCGGCGGCTGCGCGCCCACAACCAGCCGATCTGGGCGAGGGCGCCGCTCGCCGCCGCGGCGAGCCCTACGTAGAGACCGGCGGTTCCCCCCCGATGGACCCCGCCCAGAAGGACGGCTCCGG
>JALGZO010000437.1 GCA_025774865.1 bacterium
CTCGGCGTGGGGTACTTCACATTGACCAGGGTCGGCCGCGATCCCCCACGTTCGGCATGGAGGGGGAGGGGGCTTGAGCTTGGGGGGGCTCCGACGCCGTGCGCGCCGGGAAGCCCAATCACCGCAGGACGAGCACCTTCCTCGTATGTTCTTCGCCTTGTACTTGAAGACGAATGAAGTAAACGCCGGTGGGAACGAAGGTTCCGTTGCCACTGGCCCCATCCCAGCGGATGGTGTGCGCTCCCCCGGGGAAGACGCCGCGCGCGAGGCGGGCGACGCGCCGCCCCGTCACGTCGTACACCTCGGCCAGCACCCGGCCCCCGGTCGGCAGGAGGAGCGATATCGTGCCGGTCGCCCCTCGCCGGAGGGGATTCGGCATCATGGGCCCGAGCTTCAGCGACGCGAGCGCCCCGATCCCTGGAGAGCTGGTGGCATCGTGGATGTCTACGTTGTAGATCGTGAAGTCATCCACCGCCGCTTCCGTGATGGAGCCGTCGGCCGTGTCCTGGGCGGTGAAGCGAAACTGTACCTGGTCGGTGGGGGCGACGAAGGAGTCGATCGCGACGTCGACGTCGACCCAGCCGGGTCCATCGAACTCGACGGATTCGATCGTCGTCCAGGTCGCACCCGCGTTCGATGAGACGTGGACGTCCCAGACGTCGGTCGTGGGCGTGAACAGGACGCCGCTGACATACCAGCGGGAGTAGCGCACGCGCGGGCTCGGGAGTCCCGTGAGGTCGAACACCGGCGACATGAGCAATGTCTGACCGCCGTCGACGTCGTACGTGCCGATCCCCGCCCCGGCGAGAGGCCCGGTCACCCAGCAATGTGTGCCGGGCGGGGGAGTGTGGTCACTCCCCGTCTGGACCGGTCCGAGGTGATCGGAGGTGGGCTGCGGATCGGCGCGCTCCCATTGCCCGGCCGAGGCGGTACCGGAAACGCTCCACCCGGACGCCGCCTCGAAATCATCGGTGAGGAAGGCCGGGTTCAACGCGAAGTCCGCGGTCAGGCTCGAACCGTTGCCGATATTCACGACGGCGTCCATCGCGTTGTACCCGAACGCCCACGCCCGCACCGTGTGGGTGCCGACCGGGAGATTGGTGGTCGCGTACTGCCCCGTACCGTTCGTGGTCTCCGTCCACGGTGTCGTGATCACCTCCACCTTGGCGTTCGCGATCGGGACGCCGGTCCCTTCGTCGCGAACGGTGCCGTTCACGACGCCGCCGGGCTCCGGGGTCAGCGCCACATCGAGCGTCGTGGTCGAGTCGGGGCTGATCGTCGCGCCGGTGTTGGACGTCAGGTACCCGAACGCTTCCACCCGAAGCACCTGTGGCCCGGGCGAGTCCTCGATGAAGTACCCGGAGCCGTCCTCGGCCGCGGCGGCCGTGTTGCCCGTGCTCACGATCTCCACCGTCGCGTGCGTGACGTCCTGCGCCGAGGCGGCGTCGGTGATCGCGCCCTGGAGTGCGCCGAGCGTGCCTTTGTACTCGAGTACGAAGAGGCCCCGGGTGAAGTCGCTCGCGACGATCAGGTTCGGACTCGTCTGAAAGAACGGGTAGACCCCCCAACACCCTCGAAAATTCCCGCTGTTGTCGGTCGGGTTGGTGTCGTAGTAGCCGACTTCCACGATGTCGAACGGGTTGGACACGTCCACGATGCGCACACCGATCGTGTAGTGCGAGATGAAGGCGAGGCCGCCTTCGATGATCGCGTTGTGCGGAATCGTGTTCGGGTTCGGCACGTAGTCGTCAGTCTGCACGATGTTCGCGGGATTCGAGACGTCCCACATGATGCATCGCGATCCGACCTGCTCGTCGGTGGTCATGCAGTAGTCACCGTCGGGGGTGGCCCACACGTTGTGCGTGAACGCACCGGGGTAGTTGCCGACCGAGCCCAGGATGGTGACGTTCGCGGGATCGGAAACGTCGAGGAGGTAGAGCGTGTCGACGTAGATCGCGGCGCCGTAGAGCACGTTGTCCTGGACGTAGACGTCGTGGAAGTAGGCGGTGTTCCATTGACCGACCTGGACGGGGCTCGTCGGGTTGGCGAGACTGACGATGCGGACTCCGCCCGTGTTCTCGGAACCCGCGATGTAGGCTCGGCCGGTGGATTCTTCGATGTACAGGTTGTGGGCGTCGTGGAATCCGGACCCCGTCCAACTCCCCGCGCTGACGGGGTTCTCCGGATCCGAGAGATCGACGATCGCGAGACCGCCGGACGACTCGTTCACGAAGTACGCGTAGCTCTGGTACGTCTTGACGTCCTGCCAGGTGGAGACCGGCCCCGGGACGAAACCCGTCTCGTAGGGATTCTTGGGATCGGAGACGTTGATGACCGAGAGACCGAAGGTCGTGCACACGAGCGCGTACTCGTCCCCGCCCGGGTCGGTGTAGCCCCAGATGTCCGCGTACTGGGAGTGCTCATCGAGTTGAGAGTGGAGGATCACGTTCCTCGAGAGCTGCGCACGAGCCGGCGGTGCGAGTATCGTCGCACCGGCGATCGCGAGTACGAACGTCAGGTTGGACAGCACCTTCGACATGCTCGACCTCGTCGGGGCGTGCAGTGTGCCGAGGATATCACGCGGACCGGTGTCGGCGGCGGGGAACGCGAAGAGTGGGCGGATCGATTCGCCGCGATCTGGCGGCGTACCCCGGGGAGCGCCCCGCGCGCGCGAGGGGACAACGAAACCCAACCGGCTCCACCGTTGCACGGCCGAAGCCATGAAGCGCCAAGCAACGCAACTAGCTGATCTTCAATAAGTTAGCCGATATCCGCACTTCAGTTTTCTACGCCGTGATCCGATCCGGTTTCTAGCTTCGGCAACCTGGCTTCCGCCGCCGCACGATCCTGCCACTCTGAGGAAGGCATGACGACACTCACCGAGGAGATGAGAGCGTGCCCCGTCTGTGAGGCGCGCTTTGCCGTCACCGCCGTCAGCTCGTGCGGGAGCCACGGCGCCGACTCGGACTTCAGACCTCACTTCTGGGGAATGGACCCGACCGAGAACTACGTCCACTCCTGCGTCGAGTGCGGGTTCTCGGGCTATGGTCAAGATTTTCTCGATGGCTGCTCCGAGACAGTGATTCGCAAGATACGCAAGTTCCTTTCCCCTCGGACCCGCGATCTGCAGCGGGTCAACGCGCCGTTCTTCCGCTACGAGTTCATGGCCCTGATCTACGAGTGGGAAGACCGGCCGTCGCTCGAGGTGGGGGACAGCTTCCTGAAGGCCTCGTGGGTGGCGCGATCGCGGAGCAACCGGGAGAAGGAGCGCCTCTATCAGCGCGAGGCGGTACGCCGGTTCGAGGAAGCCCTGGAGATCGGCGAGTGCGAAGAGCAGGAAACCAGGGCCGTGGTGTCGTACCTCGTGGGTGATCTCCACCGCCGGCTCAATCGCCGCCGTCGAGCCGAGACCTGGTTTCATCGGGCCCGCGACGAATTCGAGCTGCTCGGACCACCAGCGGAAGAGAATCTCGCCTGGCTCGGGGATCAAATCCGCCGTCAGCTGGAAGCGCCGGCCGACCTGATCGACTGAAGAGCGCTCGGCTCCCTACTTCCCGCCGAGCAGACCCTTCAACCCACCCAAGAGCTCCTTGCCCTCGTCCTCGAGTCTTTGCTTGAGCGAGTCCGCGGCGTTCTTCTGCGCGCGTTTGAGCAGCTTCTGTCGGTCGACCGTGACTTGCGGTTTCGCGGCCGGTCCCTGGACTCTGAGGTCGACGACGAGTTGCCCCGAAGTGTTCGCAAGGAGCGCCCCGAGCTGTCCGCCGATCTGCTTCTTGTAGTGGTTTGAAAGCCGTTCGCCGAGCTCGACCTCGACTTGATAATCGAGCATTCCGTCGAACGAGGTGGAGCCCGACACGTTCCACTTCGCGTCACCGGAATCGATCACCACGTCGTCCGTGAGCAAGCGCCCGTCTCGCACGGAGAACGCTGCAGCGAGATCCTGGTAGGGGATCGTTTCGCGGTCTCCGAGTTGCAGCGCATTCCAAACGCGGGCGACCGCGGGCGTCCGCTCGATACGACCGGCCGCCGCGTCGAACTCACCGCTCCCGGTGAGCCCCTTCGCGATGACGATCGGATCGGTGCCGCGGCCGTGGAATGTCGACTCGAGGTTGAGCTTGCCGTGCAGAAGATCCTTCGCCGGGGTCAGCGTGGAGAGGAGATCGTTCGCTTCGACTCCGGTCGCGGTCGTCTCGATGTCGAACACGGGGTCGGCGGGATCCGAAATGTCTACCGTGGCCTGTCCCCGGACCTCGCCGGTCCACAAGCCGGCCCGGACGTTTTCGACGCGCAGCACCTTGTCCGCTCCGAGCGCGAGGTCGCCGCGGACATCGGTGAGCGGCACGCGTTGCGCTTCCACCCGGGGAGAGCGGAACGCGCCCTGGGCGACCTGGCCGTCGAGGGCGAGGTCGGCGTCGAAGCTCTCGAGGACGACGCCGCCGAAATCTCCGCGGCCCACGCGCGTTTCCACTCGACCCTTTCCCTCGGCGAGGGTCGCCACGAGCTCCACGTCGGACATCGCACCGCCGACCGTGATGAGCGAATCGACAGCGAACCGGAGCACGGCGTCGATCGGGGGAAGCGGCGGCACGAGGGGAGCATCGGACGGACCCGTGGACCCCGCGCCCGGGCCGCTCGCCGCGCTGCCCGCTCGGGACTCGGCGGGCGCGAGCTCGGCGAGGTCGAGCAGGGGCGACGATCCTTCGAGCCGCAGCCGCGGTCGCTTCGAGAGCGCGCCGCGAACCACTCCGGCGGCTTTGAACGACGAGCGGCCGATCGATCCGACCAGAGTCTCGAGGGTCGCGTTCGAGCCTTCGAGCCGGACCGTGCCGGCGAACCCGTGGAGGGGAACCGGCAGGGTGGGAGCGGTGACGCCGCCGTCCTCGAGCCCGATCGTTCCGGCGAGGGTGAGGCCCTCGGGGGCGCTCGCGACGCCTCGGGCCTGGACGTCCGCGTTCACCGTCCCGGACATCGAGACGCCCTCGGGAGCGAGCCCGCTCTGCGTCACGAGGGAGAGATCCAAGGCCGCGCGCACGCTGAGGTCGCAGCGCGCCCCGTCCGGCTGATCGAGGTCCGCGACGCTTCCGTCGACCACGAAGCGCCCGTCTCCGATCGTTCCGGAGAGCCCGGCGATCGCGAGCCGCTCGGGCGTCGCCTCGATCTTCCCTTCGAGCCCGCGAACGTCGACCGGGAATCCCTCCATCCCGAGATCCGCGCCGCCGAAATCGAGCGTCACCGCGACTTCGGGCGGTGCCGTGGAGTCACCGAGCGCACCGCGGACGGTCGCGGACACCGTCACCGGCCCCTTGCCGTCGGCGGTGCGGCCCTCCGGCCACGCGGCCGGCGGGACGAGGGGGAGGAGCTCCGCGAGCTCGAAGGTCTCGGGGGCGAGCGTCAGGTCGATGGCCGGGGCCTCGGGCATGCCCGTCAGCTCCCCGCGGAAACGGAGATCGAGTGGGTGTGCCACGAGCGCGACCTCCTCGAGGTGGAGAACGCCCTCGGCGGTGCGGAACTCGACGTCGAAGCGCAGGGATGGACGCATTTCATCGAGCGTCTCGCGGTACGCGTCCAGTGCGGTCAGCGAGAGATCCGCCAGCGAGAGCTCCCCGCGCGACGCGATCGTTTCGGCCCCGGCGGCGACGTCCACGCTCGCGGCGAGATCGATCCCCGTGAGCTGGAGGCGCAGGGAGTCGTTGGACGCATCGATCTGGAACGCGCCATCCGTGATTTCGAGCATCCGGATGGAAGCGGCGAAACCGGCGGCCACCGGCAGCGCCGCCGCCCCCGGGCTCGCCGCCGGGGCAGACCCGCTCGGTGCTTCCGCCGCCTTCGCGGCCAGCTTGCCGGGGAGAACGATCTCGTCGTCGACCCTTCGGAGCGAGAGGCGCGGCCGCTCGAGCTGGATCTGATCGATCACGACGCGCCGTCGGAGCAGCGGCCCCAGGTCGAGGTGGACGAGTCCCGACTCCAGTTGGAGCAGCGCCACTTCGTCGCCGGCGTCGTCCCCGATGCGCAGACCCGCGATCGAAACGCCGAACGGCATCCAGGAGAGCGTGGCTTCGTCGAGTTGGACGGGGAGCCCGGTGGCGTCGCTCGTAACGCGCACCACCTCGGCGCGCAGACGCTCCGGGGTGAGGGACGCGCGTAGCGCGATCGCCCCCGCGATCACCAGCGCGACCCCGACGGCGGCGACGATCATCGCGATTCGCCCGGGACTCAATCGGCTGCGCGTCGTCTCAGTCAAGGCGCTCCTCTCTTTCCGCCAGGGGAGGATCGAGGCGGGCCAGCGCCTCCCGCGTCCAGGGGCAAGCGTCGCTCGCCTCGAGAACCCTCGAGAGTCGCTGGAGATCCCTCACGGTGTCCACGTCGTACCACGGGCCGTGGTCCTTGAGCTCCAAGTCGAGACGCGCGGCGTTGTCGCGGGTCGCGGCGGCCACGTCGCCGGTGCTCCAAGGTACTCCCTGGAAGAGGGACGGCAGCGCTCGCGGGAGTGCGATCGCCGCGTAGCCACCGTCCTCGGTGGGGATCCACCCGACGCTCCCCCCGCGCGCGTCCGCGAGGCAGGCCTCCACGAGCGGACGGGGCAGGTCGGGGTGATCGCTTCCGACGACCGCCACCGGACGGGGGCTGCCCTCGAACTCCCGGGACGTCGCGCGCGCGACCCGCTCCCCGAGGCCGCCCGGTCCCTGCCGCACCACCCGGATCTCGGAGTCGAGAGTCGACGCCACTTTGTCGGCCGAGGAATCGTCGGGGATCGCGAGGACGAGCTCGACATCCGCGATGCCGGAGAGTGTCGCATGGAGATCCCGGAGAAACGCCGTCGCGAGCTCGGCCGCCTCGTCCGGCGTCAGCGGCGGTACGAGCCTCGTCTTCACCTGCCCCGGGATCGGCTCCTTGGCGAAGAGGAGGATCGTCGCCATCGAGGTCTACGCCGCCCTTTCTTCCGCGCCGAACTGGAGCTCGACGAGCCGAGCGTAGATGCCAGCTCGCCGCACGAGCTGATCGTGGTCGCCTTCTTCCCGGAGCCGACCCTGGTGGAACACGAGGATCCGGTCGGCGTCGCGTACGGTCGAGAGGCGGTGGGCGACGATGAGGCAGGTTCGATCCTTCACGAGCACTTCGATGGCTTCTTGTACCTTCGCCTCCGTCTCGGAATCGACCGAAGAGGTCGCTTCATCGAGAAGAAGGAGGTCCGGATCGATCGCGAGAGCGCGCGCGAACGAGAGGAGCTGGCGCTGACCCACCGACAAGCTCCGCCCGCGCTCGCCGAGCCTCTCGCGGAGGGTCTGGGGCAGCTTCTCCACGAATGACCAGGCGCGACTCGCCTCGAGCGCCTCTCGCACGCGGTCCCCGTCGAGAGACGGGTCTCCGAGCCGCACATTCCACTCGACGTCGCCCGAGAAGAGGAAGACGTCCTGTAACACGGTGCCGAATCGCCGGCGCAGGCTTCGGGGATCGAGCGTGGCGACGTCTCGTCCATCGACGAGAATCCGTCCCCGGGTAGGCCGGTAGAATCCGAGGAGCAGCGACAGGATGGTCGTCTTGCCGGCGCCGGTGGCTCCCACCAGCGCGATGCGCTCGCCCGGATTCACTCGGAACGAGATGTCCTCCAGCACCGGCTCATCTTCCTTGTAAGCGAACGAGACGTTCTCGAAGACGATCTCGCCGCGAAGGGTCTCGACGGCAGCACGCTCCGGGAAGTGGTCGTCCGGCTTCGTGTCGAGGATTCCGAAGATGCGCTCCGAGGAAGCGAGGGCCGCCTGGAAGACATTGTATTTCTCGCTGAGGTCGCGCAGTGGCATGAAGAAACGCTGCACGTACTGGATGAAGGCCACGAGCTCGCCGAACGTCAGCGTGCCCTCCAGGACTCGACCGCCGCCGCTCCACAGCACGGTCGCGAGCGCCGCCGCCAAGAGGAACTGCACGAGCGGGAAGAAGATCGCGAACGCTGCGACAGTCTCGAGCCAGGCTCTCAGGCACCCCGTGTTCTCCACTTCGAAGAGGCGGTCGTTCTCCGCCTCGCGACCGAAGAGCTTCACCACCTCCGCGCCGGAAAACGTCTCCTGCATGATGCCGTTGAGGCGCGCGACCCTCTCCCGCGTCTCGCGAAAACCGTCGCGGGCCTTTTTCCGGAACTTCATGCTGGCTAAGAAGAGAAACGGCAGCACCAGGAACGTGACACCGGCGAGCCCGGGATTGATCCAGAACAGAATGATGGTGATCCCGACGAGTGTGACCACGTCCGCGATGATGGATACGAGGCCCGCCGTCAGGAGCTCGTTGAGGGTCTCG
>JALGZO010000438.1 GCA_025774865.1 bacterium
GGATGCCCATGTTCGCAGCGAGACTCCCCTGCGCCATGCCGTCGGGTGTCGTACCGATGGAGTTGTTTTCGACGATCGTCCCCTCGGAGTCGAAGATCTGCACCGAGAAGCCGCTGGGAAGTCCCTCGCTGTTCCACGTACCCAGTCCGGTGAAGTAGTTGCGATCCTCGGGGTTGGGGCCACCGAGTCGATTGTCGGTCACGGGTTGACCGAGCCCCACGGCTCCGAGCACGCGAACGCGCTCGAACGTGTTGCCGACGACGATGTTGTCATTGGAGCGATCGATCTTGAGCGTGCTGCCCGTGTTTTCTTCGATCAAGGCGCCCGAGCCGCCTCCGAACGTGAGATTCGTCGCTCCCGTGTTTTCTCGAGCCACGCCGTTCGATCCGCTGAACGTGAGCCAGGAGCTGTCGAGTCCCAGGACGGTGCAACCGTCGGCGTTGAGGTAGACGTCGTCCCCGTAGATAACGACCTCGGCGCCGTCCGGATTCGTGTCGCCCGTGAAGGCAGTCTGGGTGGTGCCGTCGATCGTCACCTGATCGGACGCCCGCCAGAAGAACGAGTTCGTCGTCCAGATGACGGCCCGATTCGGGAACAGGAACTGGAGGAGCCAGCCCTCTTCCGGAATCGCGAACCCGATCGTGTCGTGGCCGGGGGTGTTGTTCGTGGCGATCATCGCCTCGGAGAAGGAAATCAGACCATCCGGTCCCGGCAGATCCTCGATGGTGGCCGTCGACCAGTCGATGTCGATGGGGTCGGTACCGACGTTGACCGTGACGGTGTCTGCGGCTGCGCCGCTGGCAAGAGCGAGGGTCACGACCGAGGCGAGGGTACCGCGCACATTCCGGTTCATGGGTTCACTCCGGTTTGGATCGGCCGCTGAGGGAGAAGGCGCATCCGACCCCCTCGCCGACCTGGGAGGCTCTTGGGCCCAGATTCATCCGAGTGTACAGACGGTTCGGGACCTCGGGAGATACGTTCACGCCGAGGCCGCGCCGGGCACGCCCCGAGGGTGCTCAACGAACCCCCTCCCCCACGCGTTTCCTGGGTGAGAGCCCTCGATGCTATTCTCGTTCCGGAGACGTGCCCATGCTGCCGGTCCCCGTTCTTCGCCTCGGCGTCGTCGCCTTCGCGCTCGCATACTCGCTTCCGCTGGCGGAGGCCGCGAGCCCCTCCCTGCTCCCCGACATGCCACCCGAGGTCCGCTCGCTGCGCGACGAGACGCTGACTCCCGAGCAATACCGAGATCTCGTCCGGCGTTGGCAAGTGTACACCGATGATCACCCGAAATCCGCCGTCGCACACGTCATGCTGAGCCGCGCGATGCGCTACGCGAACGAGGGTTCCGCCGACGCTCGGTCCGGCCTCCTGCAGAAGGCCTACGACCTGGACCCGTCGTGCCCGGAGGCCCTCGAAGGCCTCTCCGGCACGGCCCTCGGCGAGGGCGACCTGGGACACGACGAAGCCCGGTCGCTGGCGGAGCGTGCGGTCCAGGCCGCCCCGTCCTGGCCACGGCCGCACTTCACGCTGTGGAGCGTGGCGATCGTGGCGGGCGACGAAGAGACTGCCGCCACCCACGCCCGCTTGTTGATCGACAAGGGCGGGATCTCGGCTCCGCTTCTCGACTTCGCGTACAACCTGCTCGCGAGCGCCGACGAGAACGCGATCATCTTCACGAACGGGGACAACGACACGTATCCGCCGGCCTCCCTCCAGGCGAAGCACGGGACACGCCCCGACGTCCGCATCGCGAATCTCTCGATGCTCAACCTGCTCGACTACGCGATTCTGGTTCTGGGGGACGGACCGCTCACGGAGAAAGAGATCCGGAAGATCCACGCGGGGTGGAAGGACCGCTACCGCGAAACGGGGCAGTTGTTCTCCATACAGCTCCTCAGGGCCGTTCTGAGCAAGGTAAGCGCCGGCGAGTCGCGGCGACCCGTGTACCTGGCCGTGACCGTCGCTTTCGAAACCATGCAGCACGTGGATCAGAGGTTGCGCGTGGAGGGTCTCCTGTGGCGTGTCCTTCC
>JALGZO010000439.1 GCA_025774865.1 bacterium
GGCTTCCTCATGGCGCAGCGCAGCGGCGCGGAAGGGATCCAAGCCTGGACGAGATGGCTCGACGGACTCGCGCCCGCCAGACGCTGGTTCGCCTGGCTGCACCTGTTCGATGCGCACACTCCATACGACGCCCCGAAACCGCTCCTCGTGGCGGCCGGCGGCCACCCGTATCGTGCAGACGTCGCCCTGACGGACGGCTGGCTCGGCCGCGCGGTTCGCGCCGCCACCGAGCGCGGCAGCTGGGTGGTCGTTCTCGGCGATCACGGGGAGTCACTCGGCGACCACGGAGAGGGAACGCACGGCATTTTCGTCTACGAGTCGACGATTCGCATCCCCGCGATCCTCTGGCCCGCGCCCGACGGCGAGGTCCCCGGTCTCCGGCGAGCCGTGTTCCGGACGATCGACCTCCCGGCCACCTGCTTCGAGCTCCTCGGGCTCCCGCCGGGAGATGCCCCGGGAGAGGGGGCGTCGGCGCTTTCTCCGGGCGACCGGCTGGCGTACATGGAGACCTACTATCCCTACTTCCACTTCGGCTGGTCGCGGCTGACGGCCGTTCAGGACGGCGACTGGAAGTACGTCGACGCCCCGGATCCCGAGCTCTACGACCTCTTCCGAGATCCGGGGGAAACCGAGAACCTGGCCGACGAGCTTCCCGAGCGCGCGGACCGCCTGGCCGAGATACTCCGCGAAGTCTCGTCCCGCGAGCGGGTCTCCGAGACGATCGAGCTCGACCCGGCGGCGCGGGAAGCGCTGGCGAGTCTCGGATACGCAACGACACGCTCCGAATCGAACGATGTCCGGCCGGATCCGAAGCGCATGATGGGAGTCTTGCGGTTCTTGGAGACCGCCCAGGTGTCGATGGCCGAGGGGCGGTGGGACGAGGCGCTCATTTCGCTCCGTTCCGTCGTCGGCCGGGACCCTCGCAACAAGGACGCGTACCAGATGCTGGGCGTCGTTCACGCTCGGGCTGGTCGAGATCCACCGGCGGCCGACGCGTTTCTCCGTTGTCTCGAGCTGTCACCGCACGCAAATGATCGCATTCCACGCTTCGAGTTGGCGATGGCCTACCTGCGAATGGGGAAGAACGCCGAAGCGATAATCCACCTGAAGAAGGTGCTCGACGACGATCCCAACGACGCCGACGTCTGGTACAATCTAGGGGTCGCCCAAAGCCGGAGGGGTCGCCCAAAGCCGGAGAGGCGACGCGGCCTCGGCGCGCAGCGCGTGGGAGAAAGCCCTCGGGGCGGATCCCGCGCACACGCTGGCAAGCCAGGCCCTCGGAGGCCACTGACCGCCGCCGTCAGTCTCCGTTGACTGTGCCGGCAGGATCACTCATTCTCGGGCTGTTCGACTCGACCCCCTCAGTCGAGTTCGGACCCTTGCCGATGGCTGAGTGAACGTCGCGAGCATCAACGGGTTCGCGGATTGTGAGCGGAACCCTCGGAGGAGTGCGTCTCTTTGCGTTTCTCTCGACGGAGCATCGCCATCGTGGTGCTGGGGCTCGGACTGCCCGGCTGCGCCGCAGGGCCCGACGCTCCGCCTCTCTTCGTCACGGCGGAAGCCCCGCAGGCTGACATCCAGCTCGGGGAGGTCCGCGATCGTTACTTCGCCGGCGTGCGCTCCTACGTCCGAGAGGACTGGGAGGAGGCGCACGAACTCCTGGATGGTTGCCGTCAGGAGCTCGAGCCGGGGCTGCAGATGTCTCGGATCGACCCGAACGACCGGCGAGAGGCGGAGTCTCTCCTGACCAAGTCGGCTTATTTCCTCCGGAAGATGGACGAGCAGACGGTCGCGGCCCTGGAGACGCCCGAGCCGGGCCCGGAGCCCGCTCGTAGCGAGGAGACCGAACGAACGTGGGAAGTGACCCGCGGCTCGATCGAGCCTCTCCACAACAAGGATGTCGAGCGCTGGATCCGGTATTTCACGGGCGACGGCCGGGACGTCTATCAGAAGTGGCTCAACCGGAGGTCACGGTATGTAGCCCTCTACGAAGAGGTCTTCGCCGAGTACGGGCTTCCCCCGGAGATCACCTACCATTCGATGATCGAGAGCGGGTTCTCGACCGGGGCCTATTCGTGGGCCCACGCGGTCGGTCTGTGGCAGTTCATCCGGGCCACCGGCCGGAACTACGGTCTGCGGTCGGACTGGTGGGTGGACGAGCGCCGCGATCCCCAGAAGTCGACGGTGGCGGCGGCCAAGTATCTTTCGGAGCTCTACGATGAGTTCGGGGACTGGAATCTGGCTCTGGCCGCGTACAACGTGGGTGAGGTCAAGATCCGGAGGCAAATCCGAAAGCAGGGGACACGGAACTTCTGGAAGCTCCGCCTCCCCCGCGAGACCCGCAATCACGTGCCCAAGTTCTACGCCGCGCTGATACTCGGGACGAACCCCGAGCGGTACGGCTTCCGGGTCGAGCCGCTCCACCCGCACCAGACCGAGATGGTCACGGTCGATTTCTCGGTGGATTTCGAGGTGCTCGGTGAGTGCAGCGGAGTCTCCGCGGAGACGCTCGCAGACCTCAATCCGGCCCTCATCCGACGTTGCACGCCGCCCAACGAAACGGGGTTCTTGGTCGCCGTCCCCGTGGGAGCATCAGATCGTGCAGCCGCCGCGCTCGCAAAGCTCCCCGAGGACAAACGAGTCCGATGGGCGCATCACCGAGTTCGCCGCGGAGAGACGCTCTCTCACATCGCCGACAATTACCGCACGACCGTCTACGCGATCGCGGAAGCGAATCACCTACGGAACGCGCATCTGCTCTCGATCGGGCAGGATCTGTTGATTCCCCAGGGCCGACGGTCCGGCGCCAATCCGCCCCGCTACGCATCGTCGTCCACGAAGAGCAGCTCCCGCTCGAGCAAGAAGCCCTCGGGACGCGAGAAGGTCACGTACGTCGTCAGGAAGGGTGACACGCTCTCGGAGATCGCCGACCGCCACCGCACGTCGTCCCGGATGATCCGGAAGTGGAACTCCGTCGGCCGATTCATTTACCCGGGAGACCGGCTCACCATATGGGTCAAGAGCGGATCCACGGTCGCCTCCGGTTCGAACGGCTACACGGTCCGGGTTCGCCGCGGTGACACGCTCTGGGAGATCGCCCGCCACC
>JALGZO010000440.1 GCA_025774865.1 bacterium
CTCGTGATCGACGAGCGCCGACTCGACCTCCATCGTGCTGATGTTGTGGCCCGAGACCAGCATCACGTCATCGACCCGGCCGAGCAACCAGTAGTAACCCTCCTCGTCGCGCTTGCAGCCGTCTCCCGTGAAGTACATTCCGGGAAAGCGCGACCAGTACACTTCCTGATAGCGCTCGGGATCCCCGTACAGAGTCCGGAGCATCGACGGCCACGGCTTTCTCAAGACGAGGTAGCCGCCGCCGCCGAGCGGAACGGAATTTCCGTTCTCGTCCACGACATCCGCGTGGACCCCGGGAAACGGCTGAGTGGCCGAACCCGGCTTCGTCGTGGTGACGCCGGGCAGCGGCGAGATCATGATCGCACCCGTCTCCGTCTGCCACCACGTGTCCACGATGGGGCAGTGCTCGCGCCCGATCACCTGTTGGTACCACATCCAGGCCTCGGGGTTGATCGGCTCGCCGACGCTGCCGAGCAAACGCAGCGAAGAAAGGTCGTGCTTGTCCGGAAGCTCGCGCCCCCACCGCATGAACGTGCGAATCGCGGTCGGGGCGGTGTAGAAGACCGAGACCCCGTACTTCTCGCAAATCTCCCAGAAGCGGTCCTTTTCGGGCCAGTCGGGAGAGCCCTCGTACATGACACCCGTGGTGCCGTTCGCGAGAGGACCGTAGACGATGTAGCTGTGGCCGGTGACCCATCCGATGTCGGCCGTGCACCAGTAGACGTCGTGGTCTTTGATATCGAAGATCCATTTGTGGGTCACGGCCGTACCGACCATGTAGCCGGCCGTCGTGTGCGCGATTCCCTTCGGCTTCCCGGTGGTCCCACTCGTGTAGAGGATATAGAGCAGGTCCTCGGAGTCCATGGCCTCGGGTTCGCAGGTGATCGGGACGTCCTTCACGACGTCGTGCCACCAGTGATCGCGACCCTCTTTCATCTCGATCTTCGCTTCGTCCCCGATGCGTCGCAGTACGACGACGCTCTCCACGGACGGGCAGCCGGCGAGCGCCTTGTCGGTGTTCGCCTTGAGCGGAACGACACCGCCGCGTCGCCATCCACCGTCGGCGGTGATGACCACCTTGGACTGGGAATCGTTCACGCGCTCCTGGATCGAGTCCGGACTGAAGCCGCCGAAGATGACCGAGTGCGCGGCGCCGATCCGGGCGCACGCCAGCATGGCGATCGGTAGCTCGGGGACCATTCCGAGGTAGATCGTGACGCGATCCCCCTTCGTCACGCCGAGCTTCTTCAGTGCGTTCGCGAAGCGGCAGGTTTCGCGGTGCAGATCTGCGTAGGTGAGAACCCGCTGGTCGCCGGGCTCCCCCTCCCAGATGAACGCGGCCTTGTTGCGGCGCCAGGATTTCACGTGCCGGTCCAGGCAGTTGACCGTGATGTTGAGCTGTCCGCCGACGAACCACTTTGCCCAAGGACAATCCCACTCGAGCACCCGGTCCCACTTTCGGAACCAATCGAAATGCTCGGCCTGGCTTCCCCAGAAAGCCTCCAGGTCTCGGCCCTGTTGGTAGATGGAGGGGTCCGAGATGTTCGCCTGACCTCGGAACTCCTCGGTCGGCTCGAAAGTACGATCCTCTCGCAGCAGCGCCTCGATCGTCTGATCTGACATGATCGATCTCTCTCCGGGTGACCGGCTGGGGGAACGAGCATCAGCTCTTTCCCGAGCCGTCGCAATGACTCATGTGGAGGTGGACGTGGGCGGCCCCCTCCTCACGAGAACGGGGCGTTTGGACTCTGATCGTTAGCTCAGGAGTCTACCGAGGAGTCGGCGGACGGGAAAGGGATCTGAAGCGCTAGTAACTGCGGCCCTGACGCAAAAAGGGCGCCCCGGAGGGCGCCCTTGGGAGAACGTTCGTCCGGCCCCAGGCCGGGACTTCAGGACTTGGCGTCCTCGGTTTCCTCGGTGTCGGCTTCGACGATCTGAGCCGCGAAGCCGGCTTTGGTGATGGCCGACTCCAGCGTCTTCGTGCAGACGTCGCCGCTGGTGCGGATCATGGCCTTGCCGCCGGCGACGTCGACTTCACAGCCCTCGACGCCGTCCATCTCGAGCGCCGCCACGGCCGACTCGATCTTCGAGGCGCAGCCGCCGCACGTCATGCCCGAAACCGTGAAGACGATCACCTGGTAGTCAGCGGTCGCGCTGGTGTACTCGGTCGACGCGGCCTTGGCGGCGGAGCAACCCGAACCCGCGCTCGCGGTCTTCGCGGACGCCTTCGAGGCGGAGCAACTCGCCGACGCGCCCGCTGCTTTCCACGAACCGCAGCTCGAGGCGTTCGACACGCTGGCGACCTGGGCGGATGCGGTCTTCGCGGACGCGGATTTCGCAGCCGCGCAGCAGCCCGACCCACCCGCCGACTTGGCCTTGGCGCTGGCGACCGTAGCCTCGGCCGTGGCGGAGCACTGGGTGGAGGAGGCGACGCGCAGGACGCCGTTGTCGAAGTCGATATCCGCGACGACGTACACGAGCTCGTCGGAGGCCGACGCCGGCAGAACGACGCCTTCGCCCGACTCGATCTTCGAGAACACCTTGCCATTCATGCCGTCGAGGGGGTTCCCCTGGGAATCGAGAACCGAGACGATCTCAAAGCCGCCGTTCTCGACGAGCTTTCCGGAAACGAATGCCGATTCCACGGTGCAAGCAGCGGATAGCCCGGCCACGACCAGGACGAGCGAGGCGGCGACGAAGAGCGAACGGAGAAGATGCATGAGTATGGACTCCTTTGGATGACGGTGCGCGGGCCGGATTGATGGCGCTCCGGGGTGGCCGGCGCATTTGCCGAAACTACGTCCTCGAAGCGCGTCCCGTGACGTCGCTTCGCTACGAAGAACCCACGATCCTTGACTTTGTTCAGACTACACTCTAGCCTTTTTTTGTTCCAAGACCTACCTCGGTCGCCCGGCCGAGCTCATTTAGCTCACCCGAGCGGTCCTTCCCCGACTCAGGAGCCGTGTGATGCCAGCCCGCCGAGCTCCTCGCTTCTCCGTTTTTTTGGGTTTCCTCGTCTGTATTCTGGTCGCGGAGGAAACCGGAGCGCAGAGTCAGGAAAACGGAGCCGTCCGGTTTCCGGCCGTTGTCACCGATATCGACCAGAACGTCATCGACATCGAGGCCCTGACCCGGGAACGGAACCTGGTGGTCGTGACGTTGAAGGCCACTTGGTGCCTCGTCTGCCAGCGTCAGCTCGTGCGGCTTCGGAGTCGGTTGCCGGAGCTCGAAGCGTGCGCGGTGACCTTCGTGGTGCTCGCGCCCGGCCCCGCCGAGGAGCTGGCGGCGATCCGGCGGCGCACCGGCTTCGACTTCCCCTTCGTGGCCGACGAGGGCCTCGAGATAGCACGATCTCTGGATCTCGTCCTGACGGACGAGGGGATCGTCCCGTGCATGCTCCAGATCCTGCCCGGTGGTAGGATCGGCTGGCGCCAGCTCGGCCGCAACGGAGCCTACTTCGGGGACGATGAGCTCCGAGAGTATTTCGACTGCACTCGGGCCGTGTGAGCGCCCGACCGGTCCCAGAGGAGTTCGAGACCGCATGCCAAAGTCCATTCCGCTGAGAGGGCCGACGAAGGCACCGGCCCCGATCGAGCGCCTGGTGGTCAAGCTCGACGTAAACGGTCGGACCCACGAAGTGGCCGTCCGGCCTGCCGACGTCCTTCTCGACACCCTGCGAAACGAGCTCGGACTCACGGGGACGACGCGCGGATGCGATATGGGCACGTGCGGGTGTTGCACCGTCCACGTGGACGGCGTCGCGACTCTGTCGTGTCTCACGTTGACCGCCCTCGTCGAGGGCAAGAAGATCCGCACCATCGAGGACATCGCACCGCTGGGCACCGATCTCCATCCCGTGCAAGAAGCTTTCCACCGCTGTGGCGGTTCCCAATGCGGTTTCTGCACCCCCGGTTTCATCATGACCACCGTCGCGTTGCTGGAGGGGAACCCGCGTCCCACCGAGGCTGAAATCCGGCGCGAGATCTCCGGCAACATGTGTCGCTGCACGGGTTATCTCAAGATCATCGAGGCCGTGAAGACCGCGGCGGCTGAGCTCTCCGGCGAGGCGGCCCGCGGCAACGGGAACGTCGACTCCGCCGGGGACGATTCGTGAGCACGGATTCGTCACCACGATCGCGACACGGCGTCGGGCAACGGGTTCCGCTGATCGACGGTGGCTGCAAGGTGACGGGGCGCTCGGTGTACACCGATGACATCCGGCTTCCCGGCACTCTCGTCGGGAAGATCCTGCGCTCGCCCTGGCCGCACGCGAAGATCGTCTCCATCGATACGGCGAAGGCCGAAGCGATGCGCGGCGTGCGCGCAGTCGTCACGGGAAGCGCCGATCTCGCCACGTTCGGAGTGCTTCCGATCTCCAAGGACGAGGTGGCGCTCGCGGTCGACAAGGTCATCTACATCGGCGACTGCGTCGCCGGGGTCGCGGCCGACGACGAGGAGATCGCGCTCGCCGCGTGCGAGGCGATCGACGTGGACTACGAGGAGCTTCGCACCTTCCTGAAACCGCAAGACGCGCTCAAGAACGTTTCCCCCGAGCTCAAGCTGCACCCGGACACGCGACACGCGTCGAACCTGCAGAAGGAAGTCACACAGGAGTTCGGAAACGTGGATGAGGCGTTTTCTCAGGCGACTCACCAGGCGAGCGGCGACTTCCGCTTCGTCGGAGTCACGCACGCGTTCACGGAGCCACACTGTGTGATCGCCAGCTACGAGGCCGACGGACGTCTCACGGTCTGGTCGGCGACCCAGGTTCCGCACTACCTGCACCGGGATCTCGCAGCGGTCATGGACATGCCGATGCACAAGATCCGCGTCATCCGCCCGATGGTCGGCGGCGCCTTCGGCGGCAAGTCCGATCCGTTTCCGCACGAGATGATCGCGGCCCTGCTCTCCCGGAAGACGGGCCGCCCGGTGAAGATCCTGTTCGATCGGGAGGAGGTGTTCCTGACGAATCACGGGCGGCACCCTACGAAGACCACGATCCGCGTGGGCTGTTCCGCGGAGGGTAAGCTCTCGGTCCTCGACCTCGACGCCCTGATCGACGGCGGAGCGTGGGGCAGCTTCGGCGTCGTCACGACGTACTACAACGGCGTGCTCTCGGTCGGGCCGTACCGGTTCGACAACTTCCGCTACCGCGGTCGACGCGTCTACACGAACAAGCCCCCCTGCGGTGCCATGCGGGGTCACGGCGCGGTGAACTCTCGCTTCGCGTTCGAAGTGCTGATCGACGAGCTCGCCGAGAAGTGCGGCATGGACGCCGCCGAGTTCCGTCTGAGCAACATGCTCGGGTCGAACACCACGACCTTGAACGGCTTCCGCATCACGTCGCACGGCACCGAAGAATGCATCCGCCGCGCGGTGGAGGCGTCGGGCTGGTTCGACAAGCGCGGCAAGTTGCCCTACGGCGAGGGGATCGGTCTCGCGTGCGGCTTTTACATCTCGGGATCGGCGCTCCGGATCAACTGGAACAAGGTGCCGCAATCGACCGTCCACCTGAAGGTCGACATGGACGGCGGCGTCACGCTCCACTGTCTGGCGGCGGAGATCGGTCAAGGATCCGACACGATGATGGCGCAGTGCGTCGCCGAGGTGCTCGGGATCCCGATCGACTGGATCCGGGTCTTCTCGAAGGATTCCGACACCGATCCCATCGACCTCGGAAGCTACAGCTCGCGGGTGACGTTCATGGCGGGCACGGCGGCCCGTCTGGCGGCGGAGAAGATCCGAACCGAGTTGTGCGCTGCCGCGGCCCGGCTGACCGACCGCGACGCCGAGGGGTTCGACACGCGGAACGGCGAAGTCGTCTACCGCCCGAGCCCGGACGTGCGAGTTTCGTACCTCGACGCCCTGCTGGAGGCGATCGCCGGAGAGGGCGCTCTCCTCGCGCGCGGTTGCTACCACGACGCGCCGAGTATGGGGGGTACGCACAAGGGGGCCGCCGCGGGGCTTTCCCCGAGCTACAGCTTCCAGGCGTACGTGACGCAGGTGAAGGTGGATCCGGACACGGGTTTCATCCGCCCCGTGAAGGTATGGGCGGCCCACGACTGCGGTAAGGCGCTCAATCCGCTCGCGGTCGAGATGCAGATCGAGGGCTGCCTGCACATGGGGATGGGCCAGGCGCTCATGGAGTCGTTCGGTTACAACAAGCTGAACGTGGTCAACCCGAGCCTTCTGGACTACAAGATTCCGAGCGCGCTCGAGATGCCCGACGTCGAGGTCATCATCGTCGAGTCCAACGATCCGGAGGGACCCTTCGGTGCGAAGGAAGCCGGAGAAGGGCCGCTGCTACCCATCCTGCCGAGCGTCGCGAACGCCGTGACCGACGCGATCGGCGTTCAGTTCTACGAGCTACCGATGACACCCGACCGGGTGCTCGCCGGGCTGGAGCGGAAGGCCCGGTCCGATGCGCGGCCAGAAAGGCAGACCGTCCCATGATCCTCGCCCCGTTCGAGCTTCATCGCCCCGAGACGGTGGACGAGGCGCTGCGGCTCGCCGCCGAGTTCGGTCCGGATTTCGACTGGATCGCGGGCGGCACCGATTTGCTTCAGAACTACAAGAACCGTCTGAATCTCAAAGGACACCTCATCGCCCTCGACCGGCTGTCCGATCTGCAAGGCGTCAAACCCGGTCGCATCGGCGCGGGTGCGACCCTGGCCGAAGTCTCCTCGAACCCGGACATGCGGGAGCGGTTTCCCGGACTGTGTGACGCGATCGAGCACGTCGCCAGCCCTCTCGTGCGGAACGCGGGGACGATCGGAGGGAACCTGCTCGTCGAGACGCGCTGCCACTACTTCAACCAGACGATCTTCTGGCGCGGCACGAAGGGGTCGTGCATGAAAGCCGAGAGCGACGAGTGTCTCGTAGTGCCGCAGAAGGAGACGTGCTACGCCGCGTATTCGGGCGACCTCGCACCCGTCCTGATGGTGCTCGGCGCTTCGATCGCCGTGGCGTCGCCGCGCGGGAACCGGACGATCCCGCTCACGAAGTTCTACCGGGGCGACGGTATCGAGAAGAACGCGCTCGAGAAGGACGAGTTGATTGTCGCCGTCGAGATCCCGGAAGAGTCGGCGGGCCTCCGGCACGGCTACCGGAAGTTGCGCGTGCGGGACACGCTGGATTATCCGGAGATGGGCGTCGCGGCGGCGATGCGCCTGAAGGGCGATCGCATCGAGACGCTGCGATGCGCCACGACCGCGGTCGACGTCGTGCCCCAATACGTCGATTTCACCGATTCCCACGCCGGGGAGTCACTGCACGACGTGGCCGACGTGGTCGCCACCGAGATGCAATCCCGGGCCGATCCGAGAAAGAACACTTCCATGCCGGTGGGCTACCGGAAGAAGATGGTGAGGGTGTTTTGTCACCGGCTCCTCGTCGACCTCGCCGAGGGAAGGATGGTCGCTTCCGAGTGACGGCCCCGGGGCACTCGGCTCGCTCGATCCGTCGACGGCCCTATCTGCTTCTCGGCCCGTTATTTCTCGCCGCTCTCGTCTCCTGCCAGGATCTCAGAGATCCGGCGGTCGTGACGATCGGAAGTGAGACCTACACGCTCGGTGATCTTCGCCGCGAGTACGCCGACCTCGACGCGAGCCTGCGCCCGCCGCTCGGCGCGCGGGAAAGCCGACTGGCCTTCGTGGGCCGCCTGATCGAGCGTCGTCTGTTGGCCGAGTACGGAGACAGCCTTCTCATCGCCGAGGCGCGCTCCGAGGCGGAGTGGGAACACGATTACAGGGAGATTCTCCTCAGGCGCATGCGCATCGTCATCGGGACAGGCGAACCGCCGGCGCAGTCCGAAATCGACGAGGCGATCGTTCGCATGGGAGTACGTACGCGTATCGAGCGCATCCGATTCCCGGACGAGGCGTCGGCGCTCGAAGCCCGAGCGAGGATCGAAGCCGGCCAGACCTTCGAAGAGGTTGCGGCGGCGGGCCTGGGTGCGCGCACCGATGACGAATGGATCGAATGGAAGCCGATGGCGGGGGAGCTGGCCGACCGCGCGATCGAGCTCGGCATCGGGGAAGTCTCCGGGATCTTCCGATGGGGTGCCGTCGATCAGTGTCTTCGGGTATTGGAAAGAACCGCTCTCGAGCTTCCGCCGCAGCCCGAGCTCATCACCGGGGTGATCAGCGGTCTTCGGATCCGGCGGTCCGTCGAGCGCATGGGGGTCCTCGCGGACGAGCTTCGGGACCGGGCGGGCGTGCGAATCGACGAT
>JALGZO010000441.1 GCA_025774865.1 bacterium
GCCGCGACGCGCTCGATCGCGCGATAGAACCGATCGTACCGGATTTCCGGGGCGATCACGCGGTCCAGTTCCGAGTTCGGCCTGGACACGGTCACGGACCTGTGGTCGAGGGGGAAATCCTACTCGTACCGGAGCGCGACGATGGGATCGAGCCGGGACGCCCGGTGAGCGGGCCAGATCCCGAAGAAGAGCCCCACCAGAACGGAGAACGTGACCGCGATCCCGACCGCACCGGCGGAGACGTCCGTGTTCCAGTTAGCCATCGTCGAGAGCGCAAACGAGGCGGCGGCGCCGATGATGATACCGAGCACCCCTCCGAGAACGCACAGAACGAGAGCCTCCAGGAGGAACTGCGACAGGATCGCCCGCCGGGTGGCGCCGAGCGCCTTGCGGACGCCGATCTCCCGGGTCCGTTCGGTGACCGAGACGAGCATGATGTTCATGATGCCGATCCCGCCGACGAGCAGGCTCACGGCGGCGATCGCCGCCAGCAGGAAGGTGAACGTGGCGGTGGTGTCCTCCTGGGTTCCCAACAACTCCCTCCGGTCCTGGATCCAGAAGTCGTTGTCCTGCCCGAGCCGCAGACGATGCTCGGCCCGGAGCGCGCCCTCGATCTGGGCCATCGCCGCGGACATCGCCTGGGGGTCCCGAACGGTGACGTTGAACCGTGAGATCCGATCCGTGCCGAGGACCCTGAATTGCGCTGTGCTCAGCGGGATCAAGATCACTTCGTCCTGGTTGAACCAACTCATGCCCCCCTTCTCCTCGAACACTCCGACGACTTCGAAGGGGACATTCCGGACCCGGATCTGCTGACCGATGAGGCGCTCGGCGTTCGCCCCGAGGACGGCCGGAACCGCGCCGCCGAGAACGGCCAGCCGACGTCTTCCGTGGTCTTCCTGTTCGGTAAAGAACCGACCGAGGTAAAGCGTATAGTTGTTGACGTGGGGATAACTCGCGGTCGTGCCCGTCAGACGGAGGTTCGCGTTCGTCCCTCCGAACTCGACCTGGGCGCTGCCGGACATCTCCGGCGCAACAGTCGAGACGAGGGGGGAGTTCCGCAGAACCGCGTCGGCGTCCTGGACGGTGAGTTCGGACTCACCCGACCGGACTCCCCGGAAGAACCCCTGTCCCGGACGCACCGTGAGCACGTTGGCGCCGAGGGAGGCGATCTGCTGCTCGACGGCGCGACGGGCACCGGTTCCCAGAGCGACCACCGTAATCACGGCCCCGACACCGATGATGATCCCGAGCATCGTCAGGAACGACCTCAGCTTGTTGGCTCGAAGCGAGTCCATCGCGACGCGGATAATTTCGAACAGCAGCATCCTTCTCGTCAGTTTCTCTGAACGCCCGGGAGGCCGGTGCGGCTGCGGATCCTCTCGAGGAGCTCGCGCTGCTGGACCAGCGCCTGCGGGACGAGAAGGACTTCGTCCAGTTCCGCGAGGCCGGAGGCGACTTCGGTCCTCTCCCACGTGGTGAGCCCGATCACGATCGGGTGCACGGTGAGGGTACCGTCGTTCCCGGTGCGGAAGACATAGGCAGGTCGGGGCCGGCCCGGATCGAGCCGGTCGGCGTTCGCTTCCGCTTCTCGCGCGGCTCGGACCCGCTCCATGAGACGCCGACGCTCCGCTGGATCGAGACCCTGGAAGTACTCTCGCCGCTGCTCGGGAGACATGCTCCTCATCCGGGCGGCGAGATCGCCCTCGTCCTCTTTGTCGCCCGGGTCTCGGGGGTTTTCGTCTTCGGGTCCGTTCGCGGATTCCCCGGGTCCGCCTTCCGGGATCGACGACGGGTCCACCTCGGCGGGCAACTCGATGTCGAGGACACGAGCCAGCTCTCGCGCTTCGTCGGGTGTCTTGACCGCACCGTTGGGGAGTGCCAGAACCTCCTGGCGACGCCCGATGACGACTTCGACGTCGGCGTTCATTCCCGGGCGGAGCAGATCGTCCTCGTTCCGTATCCGGGTGAGGACGGCGAACATCGTCACGTTTTGCTCGACGACCGCCTGGGGCTC
>JALGZO010000442.1 GCA_025774865.1 bacterium
TGTTCCGTCTCGATTCCCTTTACCCCGGTTTAACCCGAGCGGCAGGAGGCCGGGGTACCCCCTCGCCCGCCGTTGCTGCTCGGCTCGCGAAGAGGATTGTAGCTCGCCTGCGCTGCACTGAGGCGTTCGAGGGGGTACCCCGGCCTCCTGCCGCGCGGGCTTCTTCGGGCCGGGAACGGGGTGTCGGGCTCGTCTCCGCCGACGAGAGTCACTCCGTCCCCCGGGTGCCGCGACGGTTCGAGGGTGTCGGGAGCGCTGCCGCCTGCCGGCGTGACCGAGTTCGGGTGTCCCCCGGCCTGCGAAGCTCGGACTCACCACGCAGCTGCGGAGTCGCGGCATGACCATCAAGACGGTACGTTAGATGCCCCCCCAGACGAAGGCGTCCACGGATGCGCTCACCGGTTACGGGCGCGAGGTGATCGAACGGGAGGCGAAGCGCTCCGCCTCCTGGCCGACCGCCTCGATTCGGCGTTCGCGCAGACGGTCAGCACCCTGGAGGCAACGCTCGAGCGCGGCGGTCGGATCCTGGTGACGGGAATGGGCAAATCAGGGCTCGCGGCGCGCAAGATCGCGTCGACCTTGTGCAGCACCGGCGCGCCCGCGATCTTCGTGCACCCCTCGGAGGCGGCGCACGGTGACCTCGGTCTCGTCACGGCGTCGGACGCGCTGATCGCCATCTCGCGCAGCGGGGATCTCGACGCGATCGAATCGGTCGTCTCTGCGGCCGAGCGTCTCGGCATCCCGATCCTCGCGTGGACCTCGTTCGAGGACTCTCCGCTCGCCCGCGAAGCGGACATCTCCATCGTTCTCGACGTCGGCCCCGAGGCAGACCCCGACGATCTGATTCCGTCCGCCTCGTCCACCGCGACGATCGCTCTCGGCGATGCCGTCGCGATCGCTCTCTTCCGCGGGCGGGGGCTCGAGGCCGAGGACTTCGCGAAGCTCCATCCCGGCGGCCCGCTCGGTCGCCGGCTGACGCTACGGGTGAGGGATCTCATGCGGTCCGGCGAGGAGCTGCCGCTCGTGACGGGGAACCGGGAGCTGCTCGACGTTCTTCACGTGATCTCCGACAAACGCCTCGGCGTGGCGGTCGTGACGGACGAGGAAGGGCGGCTCGCGGGCATTCTCACGGATGGAGACGTCCGGCGCGCGCTTCTGCGGGAGTCGGACAGTCTGCGTCGCCCCGTGGCGGAGTTCATGACCCGCGAACCTCGTACCATCGAGCCGGAAGAGCTCGTCGCCCGGGCCATTCAGCGGATGGAGGAGCCCGGACGTCGGATCACCTCGTTGGTCGTCGTCGCGCGCTCCGGCCCCCGACCGGTCGGCGTGCTCCATCTTCACGACTGTCTCGACGCGGGCCTGCGCTAGAGCAGGCCGCTTGGCACCCCTCTTGCTTGACTCCGTTCCAGCCGCGGCCTAAACTCCCGCTGGGAGGACGGGATGCCATGCGCGGCAGGTTTCGCACCACGAAACGGTTCCTTGTCTATGGTGCGGTCCGCGTCCTCCAGGTCCTCGCGACGATCCTGCCGCGGCCCCTCGCTCTCCGGACCTTCGCTGCGATCGGGAACGTCGTGTGGCACGTCGATCGCCCGGCCGTCCGTCGGTCGCGCGCGAACCTGGAGCGAGCCTTCGGCCGTCGGCTCAGCGGGTCGGATCGCGAGCGCGTGATTCGCTCCATGTTCCAGACCACGGGCCGCAACCTAGTGGATCTGCTTCGCCTGAGTCCTTTCGACGCGTCCCAGCTGGAGAGCCTCGTCGAGTTCGAGGGGCTGGAGCACCTCGATCGACCGATCCGGGAGGGGCGAGGGGTCGTCGCGCTGTCGGCGCATCTGGGGAACTGGGAGGTCCTCGGAGCCGCGCTCTCGGCCCGGGGCTATCCCCTCCATGTCGTCGCCGCAAAGCTGTTCGATCGGCGCTCTGACCGCCTGCTGAACGCCTGGCGTGGCGCCCACGGCGTTCACGTGCACCACCGAACGGGCGGACTGGCGCCGCTTCTCGGGGTGCTTCGCGCCGGGGGCATCGTCGGAACCCTCGCCGACCAGGACGTTCCCGGGCGGGCGCGGTGGGTCGACTTCTTCGGCTCCCCGGCCCGCACGCCGGTGGCGCCGTTCGTCCTGGCTCGACGGACCGGGGCCGCTCTCGTCCCGATCTGGATCCGACTGGGGTCCGATGGACGGCATCACGTTCGGGTGCTTCCCGAGATCCTGCCCTCGTCGAGCCTCTCCGATCTGCTGAGCCAGTGGCACGCGGTGCTGGAGACCGCGATTCGCGCCCATCCTGAGCAGTGGGTCTGGTACCACCGGCGGTGGAAGTCGCCCCCGCCGAAGCTCGACGACTTGAGGAAATTCTCGAGAAAACCAGCGTATCTTCCATCTTTTCAAAGCTCAAGGAGGCGCG
>JALGZO010000443.1 GCA_025774865.1 bacterium
GAGCTGCGCGCCGAGATCAGAATTCCCAGCGAGAGGGCGCACAGGATGAACAGCAAACACTCGGCCAGCAGGAGCGGGATGCTGCCGATCACCGGTACCCCGAAGACCAGTCGCGCCAGGACGAGGATCGAGAGCACGTTGACGAACGATAGGAAGAAGTAGGGGACGACCTTCCCGACGATGATCTGTAGCGGGCGGAGCGGCGAGACGAGGAGCACCTCCATGGTACCCATCTCTTTTTCTCGGGTGATCGTGATGGATGTCATCAGCGCGCATACGAGCATGAGGATGAGTGCGATGAGTCCGGGCACGAAGAGGTTGACACTCTCGAGCTCGGGGTTGAACCACATCCTGACGTCCGTCGAGATACGGATCGCACTATTTCCGAGTCGCTGGCTCTGGTAACTCTGGATGATCGCTGTCGCGTACGACTCGATCGTCTTCGCCGTGTTGGGATCGGTGGCGTCCGTAATGATTCGGACGTCTGCAACGCCTTCGTGCGCAAGGCGTTGTGCGAATCCGGATTCGAATATGACCGCTGCCTTGATCCTTCCCTTTTCAAAGCCCGCCTGCACGGCGTCGGCACCGGCCAGGTAGTCGACGACGCGGAAGTACCTCGACGCTTCGATCCGCGACCGGATTTCCTTTGTGACGTGATCGTTCGACGTGTCGACGAAAGCGAGCTTGACGTCCTCGACCTCGTTGCGGATCGCGAAGCCGAAGAGTGTAAGCTGCACGATGGGCATGCCGAAGAGGATCAGCAACGTCCGGTAGTCCCGGAGGATGTGATAGAACTCCTTGACCACGAATCCGGCGAAGCTCTTCATGATGCCCCCGGCCGCGCCAATTTGACAAATAGATCATTCATGGAGACTACCGCGAACCGGTCCTTCAGCTCGGCGGGCTCTCCGATAGCCTCGATCCGGCCGTCGACCATCATCGAGACGCGATCGCAGTACTCGGCCTCGTCCATGTAGTGCGTGGTGACGAAAACGGTCACGTCACGCTCCGCCGTCTCGTAGATCATATCCCAGAACTGTCGCCTCGTGATAGGGTCGACGCCAGCCGTTGGCTCGTCCAGGAAAATCACGCGTGGGTCGTGGATCAGGGCGACGGAGAACGCGAGCTTCTGGCGCCACCCGAGCGGCAACGCCTTGATGCGCCGGTCGCGGGACCGCGCCAGACCGAGTCGCTCGAGAAGTAGACTCGTCTTTTCACGGATCTCGTTGTTCGAGAGTCCATAGATGCCCCCGTAGAACCGGATGTTTTCGGCCACCGAAAGGTCCTCGTACAGGGAGAACTTCTGGCTCATGTAGCCGATGTTGCGCTTGATCTGCTCGGTCTGCGAATACACGTCGTATCCGGCTACACTCGCCCTGCCGGACGTGGGCGTGAGGAGGCCCGTAAGCATGCGGATCGCGGTCGTCTTGCCGGCGCCGTTCGCCCCGAGGAAGCCGAGGATCTCTCCCGCCTCGACGGAGAAGGAGATGGCTTCGACGGCCGTGAAGTCGCCGAACTTTCGGGTCAGCTCTGTGGCCTCGATGATTGTCATGGCGTCCCCGGCTGTGCCGTCATGAGCTCCATGAACGCGTCCTCCACGCCGGGCTCGATCAGGCGGACCTCGACGCCGGTGAGCGACCGGTCGTGGAGGAAATCTGCGATCTCTCTGGTGTCGACGTCCGGGCGTTTGTCGGTGTAGTGGACGAACTCGCCGAACGCATACACCGAGTGCGCGTGGGGGTATGAACGCAAGGTCTGTATTAGCGCATATCGTGCATCGGACTTGACGGCGAAGACGCGACGCGGGTGGCGCGCGGTGATGTCGGCCGGGGGCGCCACATCCAGCAGACGTCCGCCTTGGATGAGTGCGACGCGGTCGCACAGGCTGGCCTCGTCCATGTAAGGCGTGGACACGACGACGGTGATGCCAGATTCCTTGATTCGCAGAAGCACCTCCCAGAACTCCTGCCGCGAGACCGCATCCACGCCGGTCGTCGGCTCGTCGAGGAGTAGC
>JALGZO010000444.1 GCA_025774865.1 bacterium
CCAGCCCCTGGAGCTGGTCGAAGGGGAGCTGGGCGTCGCGGGGGAGGCCACGGACCTGTTCGCCGTCTACGACGGTTCCGGCTCCTTCGTCGGTTACGCGATCACCGGAGAGGGACCGGGCTTCCAGGATACCATCGGGCTCATCTTCGGATTCGATCCGGCGCGGGAGCAGGTCGTCGGGATGCAGGTGCTCGAGAGCCGGGAGACCCCCGGGCTCGGCGACCGAATCTTCAAGGACCCGGAGTTCGTCGCGAGCTTCCGCTCACTCGCGACGCAGCCCGAGATCGTTCTCGTGCCGAAGGGTTCCGGGACCGCGCCGCACGAGGTAGACGGAATCACCGGCGCCACCATTTCCTCGAAGGCCGTCGTGAAGATCCTCAACGCTTCCATCGCCCGGTGGTCCGCCTCCCTACCCGAGCCAGGGGCCGAGCCGCCGCCGCCGCCCACATCCCCGTCCGAACCGGAGGCCTGAGCATGCCGAAGCGAACCGGCCCCCCGGGAGACGAGTTCCTCAAGGGAATCTGGCGCGACAATCCGGTGTTCGTTCAGGTCCTCGGGATGTGCCCGATGCTCGCCGTGACGAACACGGCGCCGAACGCGCTCGCGATGGGCGGCGCGACGGCGTTCGTGCTTCTCGGATCGAGCTTTCTCGTCTCCAGCCTTCGCAATCTCATCCCGAAGCCGGTCCGCATCTCGACCTATATCGTGATCATCGCGACGTTCGTCACGGTGGCCGACCTTCTTCTCAAGGCGTTGGTTCCCGACATTCATCGTGAGCTCGGCGCGTTCATTTCTCTCATCGTGGTGAACTGCCTCATTCTCGGGCGCCAGGAGGCCTTCGCTTCTCGCACCTCGGTCCGCCTCGCCATTGCCGATGCCGCCGGGATGGCGGTGGGGTTCGCGTTCGCCCTTCTCTGCCTCGGCGCGGCGCGCGAGGTGCTCGGTTATGGGACGCTCTTCGGACTACCGCTCTTCGGACCGAGCTTCGAGCCGTGGATCGTGATGATTCTGCCCCCCGGCGGATTCCTCATGCTCGGGGTGATCTTGCTCGTCTTCAACCACCTGCAGGAGCTGAAGGCGCGACGAGCGACGCCGCCGGCCACCACTCGGCCGGTCGAGAGGAGGGCAGTGGCATGACCGGGAACGTGTTCTGGATCTTCGTGAGCGCAATGGTCATCAACAACTTCACGCTCACCTATTTCCTCGGTCTCTGCCCGTTCTTCGGGGTCTCGGGACGACTCGACACTGCGTTCCGACTCGGGCTGGCGAACATCTTCGTGCTCACGATCACGTCGGTCTGCGCGTGGGCGCTCAACACGTTCGTGCTCGACCACGCGCCGTACCTTCGGCTGATCAGCTTCATCCTCGTGATCGCGAGCACGGTGCAGTTCGTGGAGATGACCATCCGGAAGCTCAGCCCGGCGCTCTTCAACGCTCTCGGTATCTTCCTGCCGTTGATCACCACGAACTGCGCGATTCTCGGGCTCGCGCTCTTCCAGACGAACCGCGGTTACGGACTCGTTCAAGGCCTCTTCTACGCGTGGGGGGCGGGCGCCGGTCTGACGCTCGCGCTCGTCTTGATGGCGGGCCTGCGCGTCGAAGGCGAGCTGTCCGACGTTCCCAAGATCGCGAAGGGTACCGCCCTCAATCTCATCATCGCCGGCATTCTGTCGCTCGCGTTCATGGGATTCGCCGGCCTCTTCGCCGCCACGTGAGGTGACGAGATGACGGACATACTCGCGATTCTCGCCGTGAGCGCCGCCTGCGTCGTCTGGGGGATGTTGCGGGTCCGTACGAACCGCGCGTCTTGTGGGACGTGCGAGAGTCCCTGCTGCACCGACGACGTCGTCGCGGTTGACGATCAGTCGATCGCCCGGCGAGACTGCGGCGTCCCGGGGTGATCGGCCTAGTCAACAGGAGCGATGACGAGTGAAACGTGTGACCGGGTTGGGGGGCGTCTTCTTCAAGTGCCGAGACCGCGAGTCGACTCTCTCGTGGTACCGAGAGCATCTGGGAATCGAATCGGACGAGTGGGGCTTCTCCTTTCGATGGCTGGACAAGGACGACGGGCAGGAGATCGGCTATACGGTGTGGAGTCCGTTCGCGGACGACACGAGCTATTTCGCGCCCAGTGAGAAACCGTACATGGTCAACTTCCGCGTCGCGAATCTGGAGGAGCTGATTCGGGCGCTGAAGGACGAAGGAGTCCAGGTCGTCGGCGAGATCAAACAGGAAGAGAACGGCAAGTTCGCGTGGATCCTGGACCCCGAGGGCAACAAGATCGAGCTCTGGGAGCCGGTCCCGTCCGCGGAGGATCCGTACCTCTAGAACCCCCACCCAATGCCGTGTCGGCGGGGCCGTTCTCGGCCTGAACCTCCCTCACCGCGGCGCAGAGACCCGAACCGCCGCGAAACGGCTGTCAAATCGGCTCGCGGTAAATCATGACCTTTGAGTCTTGAATAGTTTCCCCGGGGTGCCTATCCTTCTCGGGTCTGGGGTAATCATTCCAACACGAGGCTCCCATGCGGAACGGACTCACCTCTGGGCTCCCGGTACTCGCGCTCGCCGCCATCGTGAGCTGCGGCGACGACTCCGCCGGTCCCGGTTCGACCGGCACTGACTACGACAGCATCGATCCGATCGTCTTCACCGAACACGTTCAGCCGATCCTCGACGCCAACTGCGGCGTGACGGGTTGCCATGCGGGGGCGGAACCCCAAGTCGGACTGGACCTGACGAGTCACGACGG
The DNA here is from genome assembly GCA_025774865.1 of bacterium. Lineage (GTDB taxonomy): Bacteria > ARS69 > ARS69 > ARS69 > ARS69 > JALGZO01. The sequence goes on from JALGZO010000444.1 coordinate 2,750, forward strand.
ACTCGTCACGGGCAGCCACCACGGCTCGGTGGTCATTCCGTTCCACCCCGAGCGAAGCCACTTCTATCTCCACGTGTCCGGCGAAGTGCCGCCGCGCATGCCCTTCGAGAGGGATCCGCTGGACGAAGCCGTGGTCGGCTTCTTCGAGAGGTGGATCACGGAGGGCGCGAAGTACGACGATGGCGTCGTGATGTACGAGGGAGTGTCGCGCAAGGCGTTCGTCGCTTGCCAGGGTGACAACCTGGTCGCCGTGCTCGACATGGATCCCGCATCTGCCGACCGGGGAAGGGTCATCCGGCTGCTCGACGTCGACGCGCCGCACTCGGTGCACGTCCACGCGCAGTCGAGTCGTCTCTACGTTTCCCGGTTCGAGACGGCCACGGACAACATCCACGTCTACGACACCGACAGCTACGAGCTCGTCGCCACCGGGCGCGCGGGCACGTTCCCGGCGCTCATGGACATCACCCCGGACGGGTCGCAGCTCTGGGTCACGAACTTCACCGGGTTCGGCGATGGCGACAACGCGGTGCGGATCCTGGATCCCACGACACTCGCAGAGATCGTGGTCGGAGGCATCACCCCGCCCAACGTCCAGCAGCCACACGGTCTGGCGATCGCGCCGTCGGGATCCTTCGTGTACGTCGCGAACATCCTGAGTGACGACGTCAGCGTGTTCAGCCAGTCGGACCCGTTCAATCTCCAGGTCGTGAAGCTCCCGCTCTGGGGCGGCAGCGGTCTTCAGCAACCCCAGCAGTGCATCCTGTCTCCTGACGAAGAGTACCTGTACGTCACGGCGCAGGGATCGAACCGGGTCTACGTGATGCGGACTTCGGATCACACGTTCGTCGAGAGCGCGACGGTGGAGGTGGGAGAGGCTCCGTGGCACCTCGCACACTCGCCCGTCGGCGCCCGCCCCGAGGTCTGGGTCGCGAACTGGTTCGGCGAAAGCGTGACCGTCATCAACGTCGCGAACCCGGAGAGTCCGGTGGTGGCGGCCACGCTCGCGCCGATGGGCCCGATGGGCATGGGGCCGGCCATCGAGCGACCGATCGGGATCGCGTTCACTCCCGACGGCAGCCGGGTCTACGTGGCGAACGCGAACGACGACGAAGGGGGCTCCGGACATCATCCGCCTCCCACCGGCACGAAGGAACCGGGCTCGGTCGCCATCTTCGACGCGGACACGCGGGAAGTCCTGATGGTGACCGAGGTACCCAATTTCGCCCGCTTCATCAGCTTCTTGCCGTGAGGAGGATCGCCCGATGACGCGATGGTCTGACAGAATCGGAATGTTCCTCGTCGCGGGAACGGTCGGTCTCGTGATGGCCACCGGCTGCGGCGAGGACGGCATGACCGGAACGAACGGGGACGCGGAGAATGTACCGCCAGCGTTCGCGTCGGCCGCTTCGTGCGGCGGCTGCCACCCCGAGCAATTGGCGGAATGGGAAACGTCGCGTCACGCGTATTCCAGTGCGGACCCCGTCATGCATCGCCTCGCCGAGATCGCCGGCGCGGAGATCAAGGAGGTCTGCAAGGAGTGCCACGCGCCCGCGCAGCAACGGATGGAGAGGCTCCTGGCGATCGGGAAGGGCGATCCCTCCGTGGATCTCTCGAAGGACGGAACGAACTGCGACGTCTGTCACTCGATCTCCGACATCCCGCCCGTGGCCACGGCGGCGTTCATCGGTCACATCGATCCGACCGGGCCGAAGTACGCGAACATGCCGCAGGTGATCGAGACCTCGGCTCACGCCTCCGAACGCCGGGAGTGGTACGGAACATCGATCGCGTGCGCGTCCTGCCACCAGTTCGACCTGGCCGACGGAACGAACCTCGAGAACACGTTCATCGAGTGGGAAGCGACGAACCTGGCCGGCATGGGGTTCCAGTGTCAGTCCTGCCACATGCCGCTCTACGACGGCCGCGCCGCCGAGGGTGGACCGTGGCGGGAGGGCCTCCACCGCCATCGGATGGTCGGAGTGGACTACGCCTACGAGGAGTTCCGGGGCATCAATCTCGAGCAGCAGAAGGAGGACGTCCGCCAGCTCCTGGAGAACTCGGTCTCCGTCACCACGAGCGTCCCGACCTCGGTCACGGCGGGCTCGACCCTCACGTTCGACATCACGGTGCTGAACGATAAGACGGGTCACTCGATCCCGTCGGGAGTCTCGTTCGCGCGCGAGATGTGGATCTCGGTGCGCGTGACGGACGGAGGCGACGCGGTCGTGTACGAGTCCGGTCAGCTCGCTTCGAACGACGATCTCATCCACGACGCGGACCTCACGACGTTCTCCGCTCAGATGTACGACGCCGCGGGAGCGCCCACGGGGTTCGCGTGGCTGGCGGCCTCGATCGACGAGGCGGGTCTTCTGAAATACCTGGAGAGCCGGACGGCCACGTACGAGTTCTCGGCCCCCGACCAGTCCGGTCAGCTCACGATGGAGCTCGCCCTCCGGTTCCGTTCCCTGGCGCCGGGAGGTCTGCGGGATCTGGGCCTGGACCGGATTCTGCCGATCGAGGTCTTCGACATGTGGACGGAGACGGTTCAGGTCACGGTGCTGTAGAGAGGCGGCCGGTCACTTTCGATACCTCGCCTTGATCGACGCCCAGCTCGCGGCCTCGACGGCCGTGACGCAATCGTTCGAGTAGGCGACCCCGATCAACTGTCCACAGGGGCTGTTCCCCGGAGCGCAGGGTGACTGCGCTGTCACCGCGAAAGCCCGGCCGGGGAGATCGCAGAATCCGGGGGGAGCGTCGATGTTGTCGTTCAGGCCGGCTTGGTCCGCAACGCAGTCCACGTAGTCGCCTCCGGCGTTTCCGAAGAGATCGCAGCAGGAGAGTGCGAGGCTGCCCGGAAGGGAGAACTCGCTGCACTGGACCGCGGCACCTCCTGCTCCCAAAGCGATGATCGTTCGGTCCACGGATACGGAGCCGACGCCGGCGCCGATGAGGATGCCGCTCCCGAGGCTCGCTTCGTTTCGCACCAAGGTGCATCCGGAAACCGTCGTGTTCGCGGCGGCATACAACGCTCCTCCTCCGGCCGTTCCGTCCGCGGACGTGCTGACGTTGTCGACGAAGAGACAGCCGGCAATCGTGTAGCTCCCGACGCCGGTCAGGAAGAGGCCGCCGGCCCCAAACGCGGAGTTCCCCTTGAACTCGGACGAGACCAGTTCCGCGACGCCCTCCCCCACGATGTAGGCCGCGCCACCGAGACCACCGCCGTTCGTGCGGTTGCCCGTGAACGTGCACGCGCGAACGTCGACCGACCGGAGCGAGAACACCGCTCCGCCGCTGGTGGCCGCCACGTTGCCCTCGAATCGGCAGCCTTCGATCGAAGCCGCCGACGCGACCGCCGGAAACGGAGCCTCGAAGTAGACGCCGCCGCCGCTGTCGTTGGCGGTCGGGCTCTCGTCGACCCGGTTGTTCGTGAACGCGCTGCCGGTGATCGAGACCGGATCAGGACTCCGTACGTACACGGCCCCTCCCTTCTCGAGGAGCGCACGACAGCCGTCGAACGTGCAGTCCTGGATGCTCACGGTGCCGTCGAGGTACGCGGCGCCTCCTCGCTGGGCCGTGTTCGCGAGCCGAAACGTGCAGCTCCAGATGTTCGTGGACCCGCCCTCCGAGAGGATCGCCCCGCCGTTCCCAGAGGCGACGCAATCCTCGAAGATGCAGTTTCGGATCGTCGCGGCGAAACCGGCGTCCGAGGCCCCCAGGAACAGGGCTCCACCCGAGTCGCTGCGGCCCCCGCGGAAGGTGAATCCGTCGATCGTCACGGCGGCGGCGGGGTGCCCACTCGCGAAGAAGCCCGCGCGCGTGCTCGCGAGGCCGTCCAGAACGGTTCCCGCGGAGCCGGCCTCGGATCGAATGACGATTTCCTGACCGTCGAGCTGGACGTCCGTGAAGCCGGGACCGGCGTACGTGCCCGCGGCGACGAGCACCGTGTCCCCCGCCGCGGCGATCGAGATCGCATCCGAGATCGTCGGGCTCTCGCCGGGAACACGGATGGTCTGGGCCGCTTCCGTCGGAAGCGCCGCGATCAGGGCGAGGAGGAACGCTGCAGGTCTCGTGGGAGAACGTCGGGCGGAGCGAGGATTCACGTATGAGAGTGTAGCAGATCGAACGCCCGCGGCGTCTCGCGGCGACCCACGAGCGTCACTGACTCAAGGCGAGGGCGGCTTGAAGACGATGCTCATCTCGCGTTCGATTCCGCTGGGCAGGTCCTCGAGCGTGATCGGGACCTCTCGCCTCTTCTGCAGGCTCACCAGATCGGAAGAGGAGACTTCGAAGACGGCCGCGTCCGGCAACCCCAGCTTTCCCGCCGGCAGCGTTTGCGGCACGGACTTCACTCGCACGATACTGGAGTCGGCGGAGACGATCCTGGTCTCCGCGTGGTTTCCTCGCCAGGTGTTGTACGTGAGCTGCAGCTTGAACTCGTACGTCTGGCCCGGCTTCAACGACTCCGGCAGCTTGACCTGCAAGCTCTCCCTCACCCGGGTCAACTCGAGCTCCGCGAACGCATCGTCGTTCCAGCTCGTCGAGACGAGTCTGGCCGGCAGGCGTTTTCGCTCGCCCGTCAGAGGATCCTCGCGATTGATCGCGCTCAACGCGCATTTCGCCAGCTTCTCTCGACCCTCTTCTTCGGAGAGCTGGGCAAGCCGGTTGTCGCCCGTGACGACCCCCATCGTCATCTTCTGTTCGAGGTAGACCGTCTCGCCGGCTTCGAGGGTGATCGAGAGCTCGCTCTCGGTCTCGGCGATCGAGACGAACGAATGCGGACCGGGTTCGAGGATCGTATAGAGGTATCGCTTCCCGCCCGTGACCCCCACGACGTCGCCGTCGCAGATCACAGGCATCTCCAGCGCCTTGCCGAGCCGCGACGGTCGAACGACATAGACGAGGGCCATCCCCTCCGGCGGGCGGATCTCGCGAGCCGACGTGTCCCAGTTCTGCGGAGCTTTCGGAGCGGCGGAGCAGCCGGCGACGAGCAGAGCGACGACGCAAGCGGACTGGCCGGTCCATCTCTTCGAATCGGGCACCCTGGACCTCCGAGGACGCATCATAGGCCATTGAGCGGCTGCGGTCCTCTCCACGATTCCGCGGGGTCGCTGGAGCGATTCCCGACGTACCCCACGCCGGGAACGCGGCGGATCGACGTCCAGGGGTCGCCCTCCGAGCGCCGGATGGGTTATGCTGAGTGACGATCGCGGCCTGAAGCAGTCCCCAAAAGACACCCCTATGCACCCGGGAGAACATCCTGAGCCGCCTCCTGATTCTCGCCACCGCGTACGCGTTTTCGGTCCCCGGCGTGGGCACGGCCGCCACGTGGGTGATCACTCCCGACGGCCTCGGCAACGCCCCCACGATCCAGGCCGGGATCGACTCGGCTGCGGCCGGAGATACGGTGCTCGTCTCGTGCGGAACGTATTTCGAGCATGACATCGCCATGAAG
>JALGZO010000445.1 GCA_025774865.1 bacterium
AAGAGGGTGAACGGGATCTCCTGGAGATCGTCTGGGCTCAAGGGACTGCGGGCCAGAGCGGTCTCCCACGTTCTCGCAGTGGCCTCGCGCAGGTCGGGATTCTCGATCCACTCGAGCTCCGGCCATAGCTCCCGGATGGTGCCTGTCATCGCAGAACCCTCACTTCCGGTCGGGATACCTCTCGCAACGGAAGCTAGCGGGTCGCGAAAAGGGTGGCAAGCGCAGTGGAGCGCGGGTTCGATCGTACCGATAACGGAAGCGGTTCGGTCCGCGCTCACCTCGGCTCGGAGCGGCCAGGGTTGACTCGGCTCGAGCGCCCAGTTACGCTCGCAAGTTCGTGATTCAAGCTGGTTTGCAGATAGTGTCCGCTGGAGCCCCCACGTTTTGAACATCCTCGGGATCAGCGCCTGGTACCACGATGCCGCCGCCTGCCTCGTCCGGGACGGTGCGATCGTCTCGGCAGCCCAGGAAGAGCGCTTCACGCGCAAGAAACACGACCCCGAGTTCCCCGAGAACGCGATCCGGTCGTGTCTCTCCATCGGGGGGATCGAAGCGCATGACCTCGACGCCGTCGGTTTCTACGACAAGCCGTTCCTGAAGTTCGAGCGGTTGCTCGAGACCTACCTCGCCTGCGCCCCCCGGGGATTGAGGTCTTTCCAGTCCGCGATGCCGATCTGGCTCACCGAAAAGCTGTTCCTCCCGGATCGAATCCGCAAAGAGCTCGGCGTCGACGTTCCCGTCTACTTCGCGGAACATCACGTCTCGCACGCGGCCTCGGCGTTTTACCCGTCTCCGTTCGAGCAAGCGGCAATCCTCACCGTGGATGGTGTCGGCGAATGGGCGACCACCACCTGGGGTACGGGCCACGGTTCGGAGCTGGAGTTGCTGGGGGAAATCCGCTTCCCCCATTCGCTCGGGCTCCTCTACTCCGCGTTCACGTACTACACCGGCTTCCGCGTCAACTCGGGCGAGTACAAGCTGATGGGCCTTGCTCCCTACGGAGAGACGACTTACGTCGATCGCATCAAAGACCATCTCATCGACATCAAGGACGATGGCTCCTTTCGCATGAACATGGATTATTTCGACTATCCTTCGGGTCTCCGGATGACCTCTGACAAGTTCCACGAGCTCTTCGAGGGCCCGCCGAAGGAGCCCGACTCCTGGGTTACCCAGAAGGAGATGGATCTAGCGCGCTCGGTTCAGGTGGTTCTCGAGGAAACCATCCTCAAGATGGCGCGTCACATCCACGGGGAGACTGGCCAGCCGAACCTGGTCATGGCGGGCGGCGTGGCGCTGAACTGCGTCGCGAACGGACGGGTGCTCCGGGAGGGTCCCTTCGATAACCTCTGGATCCAGCCGGCTGCGGGCGACGCCGGAGGCGCGCTCGGCGTGGCAACCTACCTTTCGCATCGCAAGTTCGGGGAGCCGCGCGTGGTGGATCCGACGAGGCAGGACGCCCAGCGTGGCAGCTACCTCGGCCCGATCTTTCCCCGAGACGACATCCGATCGTTTCTCGACACGGCTGGTGCGGTCTTCGAGGAGATCGAGGAGAACGAGATCCCGGAGCGGACCGCCGAAGCGCTGACCGACGGTCGGGTCGTAGGCTGGTTCCAAGGACGGATGGAGTTCGGGCCACGTGCGCTCGGGGGCCGCTCGATTCTCGGCGACCCCCGCGACCCCGAGATGCAGTCGCGCATGAATCTCAAGATCAAGTACCGGGAGTCGTTCCGGCCGTTCGCGCCGAGCGTTCTCGCGGAGCACGCGGGCGAGGTGTTCGATGACTCGATCGAGAGCCCGTACATGCTCCTCGTCACGCACGTGCGGGAGGAGCACCGCAAGGCCGTCACCGACGGCGATCGCCAGAGGACCGGCATCGACCTGCTCAAGGTGCCGCGGAGCCACGTGCCCGCCATCACGCACGTCGACTACTCGGCGCGGGTTCAGACCGTGCATTCTGAGACGAACCCGCTCTACTGGGAGACGATCCAGCGTTTTCGGAAGCGGACGGGCATTCCGCTCGTCATCAACACGTCATTCAACGTCCGCGGGGAGCCGATCGTTTGCACGCCGGAGGACGCCTGGAACTGTTTTCTCGGAACCGAGATGGACGTACTCATCGCCGGACCCTTCCTGCTACGCAAGGAAGACCAGGATCCGAAGGTCGTCGAGAGGGTTCGAGCCGCGCGACACTTCGAGGCGGACTAGGAGAGACGATGTCGAAGACCGATCGTCCCGATCGCAAAGAGCTTCGGACCTTCGGAATCTCACTGGGTGTCGTGTGCCTGATCTGGGCTGGCATCCTCTGGTGGCGGGGACACCTCGGCGCGATCCCGTGGCTTCTCGGGGTGTCGCCGATTCTCGTCCTCGTGGGACTCGTCGCGCCGATTGCACTCTACCCGCTTCACCGGGTGTGGATGCCGGTGGCCAAGGGGATAGCGCGCGCCCTGACCTGGCTCCTTCTGACGCTGACGTTCTACCTGGTGTTCACGCCCTACGGGGTGGTGATGCGCCTCCGGGGCAGGGACCCCTTACACCGGCGCTTCGAACCGGATCGGGAGTCCTACTGGGAATCCCGGGAAGACGCCCCGTTCGACCCCGATCGACTGTCCAAGCAGTACTGAACCCGGGCCTCAAGCCTCCGAGGAAGAGGAACGCATGTCGACGAGACTGGGAATCCTGAAGGAGTTCATGGACTTCCTGAAGGTCCGCAAGAAACTCTGGCTGACGCCCATCGTGGTGGTTCTCGTGGTGTTGGGCGCTCTGATACTCTTCACCTCCACCTCGGTTGCTCCCTTCATCTACACTCTGTTCTAGACGGGGAAAGAGGCAGGTGGGCGAACCCGCCTCGGCAGGGGCGGGTACCCGACGTCGATTCACGGGAACCGAACGGCCACGGATCGACTCTAAGGAGGAAACCGGTCGGCCCAGCGGCCCACCGGTTCCTTCGCGTGAGGGAGACGATGGCGCGTGATCTTGCCAGAGGCGGGGCTTTCCTGGGGCTCCTCGCGCTCGTCGCGTCGGCGAGTGCAGCCCCGAACGAGGGCTCCGGTGCGAGCGTCCTCGGAGGCGCTCACGATGGCACCGTCACGGCGCGCCTTCTCGCCGACGTGGCCGAGATCGCTCCCGGTGAGCCCTTCCGACTCGGCATCGAGATCACGATGGCGGACGGATGGCACACGTACTGGGAGAACGGCGGCGACGCCGGGCTGCCGACGACGGCGGAATGGACTCTCCCCGAGGGCTTCGCCGCGAGCGAGATTCGCTGGCCGGTCCCTCACCGCTATGAAGAGGAGGGCGACCTCGTCACGTTCGGCTACGCCGATCGCGTTCTTCTTCTCACCGAGATCACTCCCGCGGCGTCGGTGACCGCCGGCGAGACCGTTACGATCGCGAGCCGAGTCGACTGGCTCCAGTGCAAGGACATCTGTATCCCGGGAGGAGCCGATCTGTCGCTGCGGCTGCCCGTGGCCGCCGAGCCGAAGGCCGCGGCGGCGCCGGTCGTGAACGCATTCGACGCCACGGCCGCCCGAGTCGCGCCGTCCGCCGCCACCCTGCCGAACATCGGCGTGCACGCGTTCCAGAGTCTTGACGCCGTTCCGGTGGAGGGCACGACTGACGTGGCCGTCGTGTTTTCCGGGCTCGGTGACTTCGTGACGGAGCGCGCGGAGTTCTTCCCACGACCCTCCGACCAGCTCTGGATGCGCGACGGGTCGTTCAAGTCAGACGGCGAGAATCTCGCACTCGTCATCCCGGTGGAGGTCGACGTGACCGTCGAGGCCGGCTCCGTCGAGACGCTGCCCGCGGTCGTGCGGATCCCGCGCGCGGACGGGGATCCCTGGCTCCTCTCGTTCGAGGTACCGGTGACGATCGCCGAGGCGGGAGTCGAGGGTCGGGCCACGAACGCCCCCGTGTTCGCGTCGGCCACCGGGCCCTTTCTCACCGACGATTACGTGACCGGCACCGCCACGAAAGCGACCGGCCGCCTCGGCCTGGTGCAGCTTCTCCGGTACCTGCTGTTCGCACTCGTCGGTGGCGTCATTCTGAACGTGATGCCGTGTGTATTGCCGGTGATCTCGCTCAAGGTCCTCGGCTTCGTGTCCAAGGCGGAAGAACACCCCGCCAAGATACTCCGGCTCGGCCTCACGTTCGCGGGAGGCGTGCTCGTTTCCTTCGTGGTTCTCGCCCTCGCGGTGATCGCGCTGAAATCCGCGGGTGAACACATCGGGTGGGGATTCCAGTTCCAGAATCCCGCCTTCGTCGCCGGTCTCTCGGCGGTCATCTTCGTCTTCGCCCTCAGTCTGCTCGGGGTCTTCGAGGTCGGGGCCACGACGGCGCTGATCGGGCTCGGCGTCGCCGCCGCCGACCGCAAGGAGTACGCCGACGCCTTCTTCCACGGCATTCTGACGACCGTGCTCGCGACTCCCTGCACCGCCCCGATGCTGGGGGCGGCGATCGCGTTCGCGTTCTCGCAGCCCGCGGCGATCATCCTGCTCATCTTCGTGACGGTCGGGGTCGGCCTGGCGCTACCCTACGTTCTCCTGTCCGCGCACCCCGCCTGGCTCGCCTACGTCCCGAGGCCCGGCCCGTGGATGGACACGTTCAAGCAGGGCATGGGTTTCCTTCTCCTCGCGACGCTCGTTTGGCTCCTCTTCGTGTTCGGCGCCCAGACCGGCAGCGACGGGCTCGTCTGGCTCCTCGCATTCCTGCTCGTCGTCGGGTTCTTCTGCTGGATACACGGTAGATTCCTCGACCTGACGTCGACGAACCGCCGGCTCGTCACGATCTGGGCGATCTCGATCGTGGGGACGGTCTGGAGTTACCAGGGGTTCCTGCACGACGTCCTGTTCCCCGCGGAGGAGCCCCCGGGGATGGAGGGGGCCGCGTTCACGTCTCGCTCGGAAGTCACGAAGGGTGGCATCCGCTGGGAGCCGTTCTCGGTCGAGTACCTCGACGAGTCGGTAGAGAGCGGCCGAACGGTCTTCATCGACTTCACGGCCGACTGGTGCTGGACGTGCAAGGTCAACGAGAAGACCGTTCTCGCTGACCGCGAGGTGGAGGACGCCTTCCGAGAGAACCGCGTCATGACGTTGAAGGGCGATTGGACGCGGAAGGACCCCGAGATCACCGCGATTCTCCAGCGCCACAACCGCGCCGGGGTTCCCTTCTACGCGGTCTACCCCGCCGGACGCCCGGACGACGTCATCGTGTTGCCGGAGATCATCAACAAGAAGCTCGTGCTGAAGAGTCTCGAAGAGGCCGGCCCGAGCCGGTCACCGGGCGTGTAGTCGGTCTTGCGCCCGCCCCTCGGAGCCGCGTTCGCGCCGCTGATCCTCTCTTCGCTGCCGGCTCTCGCCGCCGACACCCCACCCGTTTACGAGTCCCGCCGGGAGACCGCCGACCGCCTGATCGACGCCGCAATGAGCTCCGACGAAGCGTGGCGCAAGATCGCGTACCTCGGCGATCACATCGGGCATCGCCTCAGTGGATCGTCGCAGCTTTCGCGCGCGGTCGACTGGGCGGCGGAACAGATGGCGCTCGATGGTCTGGAGAACGTTCGACGGCAGCGCGTGATGGTGCCGAAGTGGGTCCGCGGCGCGGAACGTGCGGAGATGATCTCTCCCCGCCGGGCGGAGCTCGCGATGCTCGGCCTCGGGCGCAGCATCGGGACACCGCCGGGCGGGATCACGGCGCCGCTGGTCGTCGTCGACAGCTTCGACGCTCTCCACGCCATTCGCGATTCGGACGTTCACGGGCGAATCGTCCTGTGGAACGTGCCGTTCACGACGTACTCCGAAACGGTGAAGTACCGCTGGAGCGGCGCCAAGGAGGCGGCGCTCAAAGGCGCGGTGGCGTCGCTCGTGCGCACCGTGGGCCGGGGGACGCTTCGCAACCCCCACACCGGCGCGATGGCTCCGTACGAAGAAGGAATCCCGCGGATCCCCGCCGCGGCCGTCTCTATCGAGGACGCGATGATGCTCGCGCGGATTTCCGAGCGGGGCGAGGAGGTCACCGTCCACCTCGAGATGAATGCCCGCACCGAGCCTGACGCCGAGTCTCACAACGTTATCGGAGAGATCGTCGGTCGAGAGCGGCCGGACGAGGTCGTCGTGATCGGGGGACACCTGGACTCCTGGGACGTGGGTCAGGGAGCTCAGGACGACGGCGGGGGCTGCGTCGTATCGATGGAGGCGGTTCGACTCCTGATCGACTTGGGACTCCGGCCCCGGCGCACGATTCGGGTCGTCCTCTGGACGAACGAGGAGAACGGCACGGCCGGGGCCGAGGCCTACCGTGAGTCGCTCGGCGACGATGTCCACAAGCACGTCGCGGCGATCGAGTCGGACGGGGGCGTCGAGAACCCGTGGGGCTTCGGCTTGACGGTCTGGGCCAACGAGGATCAAGACGTCGACGAGGCCCGACAGGAACGCGTCCTCGAGGCGCTCCGAGAGATCGCGCCCCTCCTGGCCAAGGTCGGCGCGGATTCCATCGCGCCCGGGGGCGGCGGCGCCGACATCTCACCCCTGATGGAGAACCTCGTCCCGGGGCTGGCTCTCCGGACCCCGATGGACCTCTACTGGGACATCCACCACAGCGAGGCCGACACCGTCGACAAGATCGATCCCATCGCCCTGAACCGCAATGTGGCCGCGATGGCCGTCATGGCCTGGGCGCTGGCCGAGTCGACGGTACCTCTCGACTGACGAGACGAAGGGAGATCAACTCCAGGCCCCCGCGTCCCGATCATCCGCTAGAAGCCCGGCCGGAGAGGTTCATGGATCGCGACCGAGATCCCGAGGAAGACTCCGCTTCCCGTGGCGTCGAGCCGCCGGAGAAGGCGCCCGCGCCGCCGCCCCCCGAGGAGCTCACCATCGTCCGCAACCTCGCGGACGAGTACGCCGCCGGCGGGCCTCCGGTGTGGGAGCCACCGCCCCCGCCGAAAGAGAAGACGCGGGCCGAGCCCGAACCGGAGCCGGAGCTCGAGCTCCCCGCCCCCGACCCGACGGCCACCGAGCCTCGTGAGCCTCTGATCCGGTTCGACTGGGATCAGGAGCTGAGCCCGACGCGTGTCCCTCGACACAGGCCGCCGCCCCCGCGGGAGGAGCGCCCGTCCCCTCCGAAGAAGGAACCCTTCCGGCCGTTTCGCGTGGGGCCGCTGCATGCCCTGAACACGGCCGTGACGGTGGGAGGCGCCGCGTTCGCCGCCGCGACGCTCCTCATGGCGCTCAGGCTCGAGCCCGTCCACACCTGGTACTACCTCTTCGCGTGGTACCCGTTTCTCCTGGTGGTCAACTGGTCGACGGCCAGGGTCCTTCCGGAACACTCGATCTTCGCGCGCCCGACGCGCCCGGTCGTCATGCTCTTCCTCTGGTCGGTGCCCACCTGGCTGTTCTTCGAGATCTGGAACTTCCGCCTCCAGGACTGGTACTACGTCGGCGTGCCGGCCAATCTCCTGGCGCGGCGGATCGGGGTGGTCGCCTCGTTCGCGACCGTGCTGCCGGGGATCTTCTTCCTCGAAGAGGCCCTGACGGTGCGGCGCCTGTTCGAGTCCGCTCGCACACCACGGTTCGCGCTTCGACCGTCGCTGACGAAGGTCTTCCTCGTGACGGGAGGCGTGTGCTCTCTCCTCCTTCTCGCGTGGCCGACGATCTTCTTCCCCCTGCTCTGGGGCGTGCCGGTCCTGTTCCTCGAGCCGTGGCTCGCGCGCGGGCGCGGCCCGTCGCTGCTTCGCGAGCTGGCGGACGGTCGTCCGGGACGCGCCTTCCGGTTGCTCGTGGCCGGCCTGGGTTGTGGGCTCTTCTGGGAGGCCGCGAACCACTTCGCCGGGGGCAAGTGGATCTACACGGTGCCCGGCCTCGAAACGTCGAAGCTCTTCGAAATGCCGGTGGCCGGATTCGTCGGGTTTGCGCCGTTCGCCCTTTCGTGCTGGGTGATGGCACGGGCGCTCGTGCAGCTCGGACTTCTGCCGGAATGGGAGATCAGAACGAAGGGGACGCCGGCCCCGCCTCCGGCGGCCGGACCGCTCCGGTTCCGGGGGCGGACCATCGCGGCCACGTCCACGGTCATCATCTCGCTTCTCACCCTCCGATTGATGGACTGGCTCACGATCGACTCGTTCGCGCCGCGAACCGAGAACATCCCGAACATCCCGGACGGAATCGTCGAGTACGCGCGTGACCAAGGGAAGGGCGACAT
>JALGZO010000446.1 GCA_025774865.1 bacterium
TCGGAGCGAGCCTCTTACGTCAACGGCGTGTCGCTGGCCGTCGACGGAGGCGAGTCCCACTCGCTGCTCTGAGTCCCGTTCGCTAAAGCGGCTGCGGCCGGAGACCGTTCATTAGGGCGCGAATCCCGTCCCGCCCGTGGTCACGCGGTCGGATGGAAAGGTCGTTTATGGATCGCTGCCGCATCCTCGTGGTGGAAGACGAGGACACGATCGCCCACATCCTCCAAGCCGTCCTCGAAGATCACGAGTGTGAGGTCCACATCGCGAGAACGGCCGAAGACGGGCTCGCGCAAGTCAAGCGGATGTCCTTTGATGTCGCGTTGCTGGACATCGTCCTCCCGGGGATGAATGGCCTTCAGCTCCTCACGAAGATCCGCGAGGAGCGTCCCGACACGGAAGTCTTGATGATGACGAGCCACGCCTCGGTCGAGACGGTCGTGGAGGCGATCCACCACGGGGCCTACGACTACATTCGGAAGCCGTTTCAGGACGTCGAAGAGGTGTGGATCAATGTCCAGAGGGCGATCGAGAAGAAGCGGCTCACCGAGGCCAATCGCTCCCTGATCGTGAATCAGGAGCGGCAGAACCAAGAGCTCGGAGCCTCGGTGAAGCGGCTCTCGTCGTTGATCGAAGCGGGTCGCGCCATGAGCGAGTTCACGTCCCTATCGAAGCTCCTCGACTTCTTCACCGGTCTCGTCGCGAAGGAGCTCGACGTAGAACGAGCCTCTCTCATGCTGCTCGACGACGCGGGTGAAGAGCTCCGGATCGCGGCCGCGCGGGGGCTCGGCGGCCTGGAGCTGGAGAAGATCCGGGTGAAGGTGGGAGAGGGTGTCGCGGGGCGGGTCGCGCGGACCGGTCAGCACATCCTCGTGACCGACGCCAGCTCCGATGCTCGTGCGCGGAAGAGCGCGAATCCGAAGCTCTCGGACTCGTTCATCTCGGCGCCCATCGTGCTGAGCATGCCGATCAAGTCGGCCGAGAAAGTCTCGGGGGTGATCAACGTCACGAACCGGATTTCCGGAGTCCCCTTCGACGAAGAGGACGTGGCCTATCTGGCGGGCCTCGCCGGACAGCTCGCGGTCGCCGTCGAGCGGGCGCGGCACTTCGACGACTTGCAGCGAGCCTACGAGTCCTTGAAGGCGGCGCAGGAGCAGCTCGTGTTCGCAGAGCGACTGAAAGCGATCGGGCAGATGGCTGCGGGCGTCGCCCACGACTTCAACAACTCGCTCAGTGTGATCCTCGGACGCGCGCAGCTCGTGATTCGACGGATCGATCACGAACCGAGCAACCTCGCGGACATTCGAGGCGACCTCGAGGCGATCGAGAAGATCTCTCTACAGGGTGCGGAAACGGTGAAGCGCGTCCAGGAGTACACGCGGATCCGAAAGGACCTGCCGCACTCGAAGGTGGACCTGAACGTCGTCGTGCGGGAAGCGGTCGAGATGACGCGCCCCAAATGGAGCGAAGCGAGCAAGGCACAAGGTCGCCGGATCGAGATTCAGCTCGAGCTGAACGAAATGCCGTACGTCTCCGGCAACCTCTACGAGCTGACCCAGGTCGTCGGGAACTTGATCTTCAACTCCGTCGAGGCCATGCCGAACGGCGGGGCCATCCAGTTTCGCACGTACTTCGAGGAGGACACGGTCTGCCTGGAAGTGCGCGACAGCGGCGTGGGCATGGACGAGGAGACGACCTCACGCCTCTTCGAGCCGTTCTACACCACGAAGGAGACCGGTCAGGGACTGGGGACGAGCATCATCTACGGAATCGTCTCCCGTCATCTCGGCGAGGTGGTCGTCGACAGCGCGCCGGAGGACGGCACGAGGGTGACGATCAAGCTCCCGCGCCTGCTGGGGCACGAGCCCACGGCGTCCGCCGCGGACGTCACGGAAGCGGAGGAGACGAAGGCCAACACCATTCTTCTCGTGGATGACGAAGACATGGTTCGCGAGACCTACGGGACCGCGCTCGCTCTGAGCGGCCACAAGGTCGCGACGGCCGCCTCGGGAAACGAGGCGCTCGAGGCGCTGGCCAAGGGCTCGTTCGATCTCATGATCACCGACCTCAGCATGGAGGGCATGTCGGGGCTGGAGCTTTCTGAACGGGTCCGGAAGACGAACTCCGTCATGCCGATCATCCTGCTCAGCGGTTGGGCGATCCAGCAGGACGAGGCGCAAGTGACCGAGGCCGGGATCAACCGGGTTCTCGCGAAGCCCTGCCCGATCGAAAGGCTCCTCGCGGCGGTGGGCGACATCGGCACCTCTCCCGTCGCGACCTGACGGACGCTTCCACCCCTTCCCGTCGAGGTCCTCCCGCTCGTCGCCAGGTCCCCCCGGCGGGCGGCCGCGTCCGAGCTCCGAACCGAGTCGCGTGAAGTCTTGGAGATGATGACCGATTCTGACGGATCCGGTCGGCCCGGATGACCCCCACCCACCCTCCCTTCTCACTAGGCTCGGAAGCCCTGCCGATCAGGAAGAGAAGTCCTTGGGAGGGTTGGATCTAGCCCGACCGGCGGCGGCTCGCTCTCGTCTCGTGATGCGGCGGCTCCGTCACCGGTTCGCCTTTGTATCCGACTGACCAAGAGCGAGTGCCACGCGGTCCGTTGCGGGGCGTCGGCGCACTCGTGCCTTTCGTCCCGGACAGACCGATCGCTCGACCCCGTGGTCGGGTGTCTTCCTCGAGAGGAACGGAGGAATCTCGATGCAACCCCGCAGTCACCCGAGCCACGGGCGGCGTCGGCTCACTCGGCCGGCGAGCTTGGCGCTCGCGATGCTTCTGGCGGCGGTACCGCTCCGCGCCAACGCGGCGGACAACACCGCCGTCGGCGACATCGCCGGGATCGACGCAGATCTCGGCGACTCCAACACCTTCACCCTGAACGCGATGACGCTCGCGCTCGTGAAGACCGCGTTTCGCGGCGGTACCGAGCTCACGAGCGGCGCCACTCTGCCTCGCGGCACGCTGGTGCAGTTCATGGTCTACATCGACAACCCGACCGGCGTCTCCGTCACCGACGTGAACGTTTCCGACGTCCTGGACCCCGGTTTCAGCTACCAGGTGAGCTCGATCAAGGTGGACAACACCGCGGCGACCGGTTCGACACCCGCGGACATCTACCTGGCCGTGAGCGCGGCCGCGACGGTCACCGACGCGAACGACGGCGACGTCGCCGGCATTTCCGGAACGACGATCACCGCCGGTTCGACCGGTGGCAACGGTCAGCTCGACATCGCCGCGAACGCCGTGTGGGCGATCCTGTTCGACGTAACGGTTCAGTAGGAAGCGCGACGCCTTCAAGGGCGGCGCGCTTTCGGGTGATACGAGGAATGATTCGAGATCGGCTCGGAATCTTGTGCTGGCTGGCCCTGATCACGTGTACGGAGATCTTTCCGCCTGGATCGGCCTTCGGCGCCACGAACTCGGCGACCGGGGGGATCGGCGGACTGAACAACGGCACGCTGATCGACGGTGATGGCACGGGGGCAGCCCGGTTCACGATCAATTCGGTGACGCTCGCGCTGATCAAGCAGGCGAGGGACACCGGTGGCCTCGTGCTGCCAGACGGAGCCGACGTCTATCCCGGTCAAGAGATCTACTTCGTTCTGTACGTCGACAACCCCACGGCGTTCGTGACCGACGACATCCGGATCTCCGACGCCATCGACGAGTCTCAATTCACCTACGTCACGGACACCCTCGAGGAGGCGCTCGTCCCGAGCGGCTCCGACGACGGGACGATTTGGGCGGGTCCGTGGACTCCTCTCACCGACCAGCTGGGAGCGCCGGACGACCCGGCGTCCATTCTGGATACCGGTGGTCCCTCCTCGCCGGATCTGATCACGGTGGGGATGGAGACGGGCCAGGTGAACCAACGTTTCACTCTGCCCGGCGGCTCCCTGGGAGCGGTCCGGTTCCGGGTGCGGGTGAATTGAGATGAGATTCCTCCGCCGATCGGCGCCGACTCGACGAAGCACCCGCGGGAGACCGGGGGGGCAACCGACGACGAGATTCGTCGGATGCCTCCTGATCCTGCTCGGGGTCGCGGCGTCCGGAGGTCGAGCCTCGGCTCAGACGATCGAGAACGTCGCGGACGGGACCGCCAACGGCGTCGCGCTCGACGCCGCCGCGGCGCGGGTCACTCTGACCCGCTTGTCCTCCGTCGCGAGCGACGCGATCGCGGAGATCTCGCCGAACGCAGTAACCACGGGGAGCCGGGACAACGCGTTCGTGTACGACATCCGGCCGACCCTGAACGCGGGCGACACGGGTCCGGCCCGGGTGGAGATCACGGCGCCGCCCGGCTATTCGAACCTCCGGGTCACGGACGTCTTGGTGGGCGGTACGCCTCTCGGGCCGAACTGCTCGAGTCCCGGCGCCGGGGAGTACTGTGTCACGACGGCGGGACAGACGTTGACCGTCGCGCTCGGAAGCCGGGTCACGACGAGCCAGACGCGTGTCACCGTGCGGTTCACGGCCGACGCGCCGAGCGCCGCCGGCACCGCGGACTTCACCGCGGCGCTGAGCGACGGCCCGCTGACGCTGGCCGCGCGAGCCGGTGACGCGAACGGAGACGCCTCCGACGCCAACAGCACGACAGTGGAGGTGTTCGCGAGTCAGGGGGTGGTGCTGAGCCTCGCGAAGAGCGCCGACCGCGACCAGGCCGTCGTCGGCGAGCCGGTCGTCTATCTCGCCGAGATCCGCAACCTCGGCGGCGGAGACGTCACGGACGTCCGGCTGGAAGACACGATCCCCCCGAATTTCAAGTACATCACCGGCTCGGCGCGGATGAACGGACGCCCGGTCGCCGATCCCTCGGGCGTGCGGACGCTCCACTTCGCGATCGGAACGGTTCCCGCCTTCGTCGACGAAAACGGAAACGGGACGGCCGATCCCCGCGAAGCCGGCCATCTGGCGTTGAGCTACCAGGTCGTCGTCGGGGCCGGGGCCAGGCCCGGTGAATACCGGAGCTCGGGCGTGGCCAAGGACCTCTGCGATGTCTGCGTCATCTCGAACGTGGCCGAGGTCGACGTGGACGTGCGACTCGACGAGCTTCTCGATCTCGGCCTCGTCATCGGCAAGGTGTTCGAGGATCGCGATCGTGACGGCTGGCAGGGCTCGGAGGAGCCGGGAGTCGCGAACGCCGTCGTCGCGCTCGACGACGGAGCGTACGCGATCACCGACGAGCACGGTCGCTACCACCTTCCCGCGGTGGTCCCGGGACAACGCTTGGTCAAGCTCGACCTGGCGGCCCTCGGCAGTGGCGCGGTCGCGACGACGGAATCGAGCCGGATCCTCACGCTGACGCCCGGAATCGCGGCCAAGGCGGACTTCGGCGTCGAACTCGTACGGGTCCCGGAGACGATCGGGACTCCTCCGCGGTCGGGCGTGGCGATGACCGGGCTGCCCGAGGATCCACTGGTCCTGGTTCTCGGGAGTGCGGAAACGCTGTCCGTTCTCGTGAACGGCGATCAGATCCGGCTCCCGTCTGGGAACGTTCGACTGACCGTCGGTGACTTCGAGGAAGTGGTCCACGTCACGGACGAAGGCCTCGTGGATCCCGTCCGGTTCACGTTCGACGTCGACTTCCGAGATAACGTCGGGGACTGGAAGCTGAGCGTGATGAACAGTCGAGACGCAGTCGTTCACTCGGTCGAAGGCGGGAACGATCTCCCTCACTTCCTCACGTGGGATGGGACGACGAATGACGGCCGGCTCGTGACGGTGGGGGAGGTCTATCACTACCGCCTCGAAGTCGTGACTCGCGACAATATCCACTGGAAGAGCCCTCGGCGGCTCTTTGCCGTGAATCGCCGGTCCTTCATCTCGATGCGTCTCACCGGTGATGCGTTCCAGTCGAACGCCGACGTGTTGAGTCCGTTGGCCCGTCAGACCCTCCGCGAAGCGGGAACGGTGCTACGTCGATTCCCGGAGGAGAAGATCGTCATCGAGGGACACACGGACTCGTCGGGTCCCCGCGAGCACAACCTGGAGCTCTCGCGCCGGCGAGCCCAGGCCGCGAAGACGTTCCTGACCGAGGAGATGGGAATTCCCTCGGAGCGATTCACTCTCCGCTGGTTCGGCGAGGACCGTCCGGTCGCCTCGGAGAACGATCCGGGTGGAGCGGCTCTGAACCGCCGGGTGGTGATTCGTGCGGACATGGAGGAAGTCCAGCGTACGAACGTGACGGAGGGGTACTGGTCGGAGCCGAAGGTGGAGGTCAACGGCCAGTCGGTTCCGATCGGAAAGAGCGGTCGCTTCTCCACCAGTCTGGATGGATCGGAGACCGACGAAGTCGTCGTCGTCGTCACGAGCCCCGAAGGTCGCACTGCCGCGGCGGGTCTGCGACTTCCCGAGCTGGAGATTCTGGAGCCGGTGGGCGAGCACCGGATTCCTTTCGGGGAGTCTCGCGGCGGACTCGCGGTCTCCGAGCGCGATGAGCGCGGCGCGTTCGCAGCCACGGCGTCGGTCGTGGGTCGCACCGATCCCGGGGGCACCGTCGAGCTCGCCGGCGAGCCCGTGCCGACAAGGCCCGACGGGACGTTCGCAACGGTGGTGGAGCTGTCGGTCGGGCACAACCCGTTCGGGGTCGTGGCCCGGAGCCGGCAGGGTTTCCGCCGCGTCGTGAATCTGGACGTCCGCGTATCGGACCGGGACGAGGACGGCGAGATCATCATCGACGCCGACGTGATTCCGAATCTCACCGTGTTCTGGCCGCCGTCGGATGAGCCGTTGCGAACCGCGAAGCTCCGGCTTACGGGGAGCACCGATCCCGAGAACGAGATCCAGGTGAACGGAACGCGGTGGGAAGTGGACGGCGACGGATCCTTCGTGGGGCTCGTGGAGATGCCGGTGGGAACGAGCCGAATCGAGGTGGTCGTCAGGGATCCGCAGGGTCGTAGAGGACGGCTCGAGCGAGAGTACGAGGTCGCCGAGAATCAGCTCTTCCTGGTGGCGATCGCGGACGGAATCGTCGGTCAGCTTCACGGCGACGGTTACCTCGAGGGCGCGGGCCTGGACGAGGCCGACGAGCTCTACGCGACCGGACGCGTGAGCTACTACCTGCGCGGAATGGTCCTCGGCAAATATCTCGTCAAGTCGGCGTTCGACTCGGGCGCTCGCGACATCGCACCGATCTTCGGCGATCTGGACGAAATCGAGACCCAGCGGCTCGTGACGAACCTCGATCCCGACAAGTTCTATCCGGTGTACGGCGACGAGAGCACCGTGGGTTGGGACGCCGAGACACTCGGACGCTTCTACCTGGCCGTCGACGCCGCGGAGTGGAGCGTTCTCGTCGGAAACTATCCGGTCACATTGACCGACACGGAGCTTTCCCAGTACCAGCGCACACTCTACGGTGGGAAGGCCGTCTACCAGCGCGCATCCCGCGAACGAGGCGAACCCCCCGACACCGCGGTTCTCGTGTTCGGAGCCGAACTCGAGCAGGTCCGCGTCCGCGACGAGCTTCGCGCGACGGGAGGATCGCTCTACTTCCTCAGCCACCCGGACGTCGTCGAGGGCAGCGAGCAGGTCACGATCGTCGTGCGAGACAAGGTCACCGGCCTCGAGCTCAGTCGTCGGATCCAGCGGCGGAACTCGGACTACTCGATCAAGTACGAGGAAGGCCGCGTCCTCTTCCACCGACCGATCTCGAGCGTCGATCTCGACGACATGGTCGTCGACCCCGACATCCTCTCGGGGAATCCGGTCACGATTCTGGTCGACTACGAGATCTTCGCCGACTCGTTCGAGGAGACGGCGGCTGGCGTCCGCGTCAAGCAGCGACTGGGGAGCCGCGTGACCATCGGAGGCACGTACCTCGACGATCATCCGCAGGCGGGGCCCTACGAGCTCGCCGGCGTCGACGCCGAAGTGGAGACGCATGGCTCTCGACTCGTGGGCGAGTACGCGCAGAGCGAAGGCACCGAAGCGCTCCTCTTCCGAAGCGAGGACGGTGGACTCTCGTACGCTCCGACCGCCGCCGGCATCGAGCTCGACGGATCAGCGTGGCGCGCCGCGGCCGAGCTCGACATCGGTCGACTTTGGGGTGACGAAGGGCGGCTCCGCGTGAGGGGCTATCACAAGAACCTCGACGCCGGGTTCCTTTCGGCCGGGAGCTTTCTGGAGCGCGGACTGAGGCGGTCCGGAGCCTCGGCGTCGTTCCTCCTGAGCGACGCGAGCCGTCTCATGGTGA
>JALGZO010000447.1 GCA_025774865.1 bacterium
GATGACGTCCGCTCCATTGTCCACCGCGAATCGGATCCCCCGGGCGACCGAGACGGAGGTCCCGATTCCGTCCGAGTCGAGAACCCTCACGGCCATGAGACTCGCTCCCGGGGCAACCGCGCGGACCAGGCCCGCCACGTGCGTTCCGTGGCCGGCGCCCTCGTCGATCAGTCCGTCCTCGTCCTGGTCGATGCCGTCGCGCTCGTCCATCGCGTCCGCATCGTCGTCGATGAAGTCCCAGCCGACGGGGGAGACGGAGGCCGCGAGATCGGGATGCGTGGCGTCGATTCCGGTGTCGAGGATCGCGACGGTGACGCCCGTTCCCAACGCCGTCCCGTGGGCGGTGGGGACCCCGATGCGATTCAATGCGTCCTGGTCCTCGACGTCCTGCGAAACGTGGTCACCCTCGTAGAACGGCAGCGTTCCTTGGTGCGTCTCGGGGGCCTCGGCGAGCCAGTTCGGGTGAGCCGACATGCAGTCTCCGGCTTCCAGCATGTCGGTCGCCAGACGGTGTACCGATTGCTCGTCCGGGATATCGAGGAGAGCGTGCCCGACACCCTCCACCTCGAGAATCGTGCTCGTTCCCCAGGTGGCGTTCAGCGTCGGTAAGTCCACCCCGTCCGAGGTCCTCACGACGATTTGCCCCGGAACGGCGGGTCCGAGCGGGCGTTCAAAGCCACCGGCCGACGAGCCTCCCACGTTCAGGCGCGGGCGGTTCAGCGACTGGGGCTCGGAGTCGTCCGCCGGGCCGGCGAGCAGCCCGGAGCCGCGCTCGGTGCATCCACCGAGGGCCAGCGACGTGGCGATGGCGAGGATCCCGACCAGCACGAGTGCGGGGCGATTCATGACACTGACGCTCCTTTCGCGGTCCCCGGGGTGGGGCCCACACGCCTGCTTGTGACGCACCGACTTTACGGACGGGGGAATGAGGGCCATGATACATGCTTCGAGGATCACGATTGAGTAAATCTATAACAGATTGCCAATCAATGAATTACGAATCTCTGATGCGAGTTCCCGCTCCTCCTACGAGGAGAAACGGGGACCAGTAGTAGGGGTGCTCCAGCTCGTCGCGGAGCTCGAGCATGGCATCGCGCAGCGTCACGTCGATTTGACCGCCGCGCCGCAGCCCATGGTAGAACCGGATCATGAGCTTCGCGGTCGCCCGGTCGTCGACGGGCCACAAGCTCACCAGAAGCGATCCCGCTCCAGCGTAGAGGAAGCCGCGAGAAAGGCCGACGAGCTCGTCGCCCGCCCCGACCCAGTTGCGTCCACTCTGACAGGCGCTGATGCATACGAGCTTCGCGTCGAGCTTCAGTCCGTAGACTTCGTGGAGGCTCATCCAGCCGTCCGCGAGTCGGAGTGACGAGAACGCGGGGTCGTCGCCGCGGAACATCCCGTGCGTCGCGACGTGAATCACGTCCGCCCCTGGCGCGGCGCGCCGGAACTCCCGCGCCGACGCCTTCGCGCCACGGAGCGTGCGACCGCGGCGAAAGGTGCGGCGCACGGCGTCGATTTCGACGCGCGCCTCCGGAATCGACTCATCGGTCACCTCGACGGCGAGGGCCCGGAGATCGGTTCCACCACTGGCCCTCCCGGGGGACGTCGGAGTCTCCCGGAGGTAGCGCCGGCAACTCGCGCTCGGGAGGTGCGACAGGACATGACGATCGAGGACCCGGTCGCCGTTGCCGAGCGGCAACGATGCGAAGGGGAGCGAGTGCAGCGGCCCGTGCGGGATCACGATGACGCGACCGTCCGGCACTTGCAGCGGTTTCCACACGCGCTCCGCCAGGAAGCCCAAGTGATGGTCGACGCCCTGACGCCAAGACCTGGCGCGGGTCTCCGTGTACTCGCGCCCGTAACAGCCTTTCTCGATGTGGAATCGCAGACGGGACAACGCTTTCGTGATCTCCGCGCTCGTGGCCGGAAGGGGAACTCCCCGGGCTTCGCCGCGCCGTACCACGAACGCCCAGGTTCCGCGCGGACTGCAGAAGTACTCGACGAGCGTGGTGTCCTCGGCCAGGTCGTGCTGGGCCTCCTCGAGCGTCACCGTCTCTCCGCCGGCCAGCGCCCCGAGACGCGCGTTTCGGCGCTGCAAGCGACGCATCAGGTCGGTGATCTCCGACTCGTGCGCCCGGACCCGCTCGGACGGAGCGGTCAGGTGCAGGTCGCGGCGCTGTCCTGGGGACGAGCGATCGAAGCCGGTGAGTCGGTTGATCTCGGCCCGGAGGTTCTCCATCCGGGCGAGCAGGCGGACCGCCTTGTCGTCGTCGGCGGCGGCGGGCGCGAGCCGGCCCGCGAGCAGATCCACGAGAGAGCGCGATCGTCCGCTCTCCACGACCGCGAACGCATCCGCCACCGCGCGTCGGCCGCCACGCCGCAGGATCGCCGAGGCGAGGTCCGCGTAGACCGGCGCCTTGTCCTCCGCGAAGCTCACTTTGAATTCGTCGATCCCGATGCGCCCCCGGATCGACTCGATCTTCTCGATCGCCTGGCGGTAGTGACGGGTCGCGACGCCGGCGGCTCCTCGGGCATCCGCCAGGCGCCCACGCAGATGGCAGAGCCGAGCCCCGAGCCACGGAGAGGGGACCCGCCGGAGAACGGTGGCCGCTCGGTCCACCTCGCCCTTCGCCCGCGCCGCGCGTCCGGTGTCCATCTCGAGCGACGCCAACCGGAGCCGCGCGGCGCCCTCGTGCAGCTTCATCCGCTCGGCCTCGAAGACGTCGATCGCCCGCCGCAGGTAGCGGCGCGCAGCGGCGGAGTCGCCCCGTCGAGTCGCCACCTCCGCCAGATAGACCCCCGTGACCGCTTCGGAGGATGAGTTGCCTTCCTCGCGAAAGGACCGCCGGGCCAGGGCCAGCAGAGCCTCCGCCTCCCGGTCCGCGCGGAGTCCCAGCGCCGCAATCCCTTCGAAGAGAGCGGCGCGCGCGCGCTCGAATCGCAGGCCGATTCGCTCGGCGAGGCGGCGCGCGCTCCGCGCGAGGTCCCGAGCCGGAGCGAAGCGGTTCACTTCGAGCAGGAGCTCGGTGAGATCGATGTCGGTGAGCGTGATCAAGTGGTCGTCCTCGAGCTCCTCGAACGTGTGCCGAGCGCGGTCGAGGGTGTCGTACGCGCGGCCGTAGTCCCCCTTCTGGAAGCGGATGTAGCCGAGGTTGAAGTCGGCGAACGCACCGACCCGTCGCTCGCCGGTCTCGTCCGCCTCCCGCCGCACGTCCTCGTACAGGTGTTGCGCGGAGTCCAGCTTTCCGAGGGCTGAGAGAGCGCTCGCGCGGTTCAAGCGGATGATTCGAAGCATGTCGGGATCACCGATGCGTTCGGCGACGCGGAGGGCGCGATCGTACCTTCGCAGGGCCGTCGACGGCTTTTCGATGCGGTGGTGAATGTTCCCCAGGTTGAGATCCATGCGGGCGGCTGCGGCGTCTTGCCCCGTGGCGACGAGGTCGCGTCGTGCCCGCTCACCGAGCTTCAGCGCCTCGCCGTAACGGCCCTGATAGGTGAGCACGTTGACCCGGCCGATCGCGATGCGCGCGACATCGGCTGTCCGCCCGAGCTTCTGATAGGCGCTGGCGGCGTCCCGATAGCAGTCGAGCGCTTCCTGGTTCCGGAGCAGCGCCGCCAGCGCATGAGCCCTGACCCAGCGGGCGCGGGCGCGCTCCGCCGGAGCCTCGGCGGAGTGCGCGACGAGCTCGACACGCTCCGCCGCCTCCAGGGCATCGCGGGCGTTCACGCGGAGCAGACGCAGGACCTCGGACGCCATCGGCTCAACGGCGTCACGCAGCTCCTCGGCCGACGAGGCGTCGATCAGTCGGCGAACGGATTCTCGATCGGCGGAGGAGAGGACGGATTGCACCAGCTGCATCTCGAACTCACGAAATGGGGTCGACGTCGGGGATGGAGAACGTGGTCAGTTTCTCCGCGGTGATGACCCGCAGCGTCAACTTCCTGACGTTCCGGATCTCGACGGAGAACTCTCCGAGCTCATCCGTTTCGGTCTCGTGCATGTCGAAGTCGTCCCCGGTGACGAGAAGACGAGCGTTGGCCAGTGGCCGCGGCTCGGGCTCGAGCAGAGACAGCTGGCCCGTGAGGAGGCCCCCGCTCGCGATCGGCTCGAGCTGCAGGTCGAGCTCGACGCTTTCCGACTCGAAGCGAACGCGCCGCGAGTCAGCCACGTGCCGCGTTCCGGCCCACCCGAGCTCCGGACCGCCCGCGCTGTCCCGGACGAGACGAGCCACTTCCTCGCGAAGGCCGGCGCACCACTCGCGAATGCGCGCCTTCAGGTCGCCCTCCGAGTAGAGACGAATCGCTCGCTCGACCCACTCGGCGGGTGGCTCGGGAGTCCGGTCGGCCCGCATCGCCTGCATGAGCGCCTCGTACTGCCGGAGGCGCTTCGCGCAATCGGGGCAGCCCTCGTGCAGGTGACTGGCGACGCGGGCGGCGCCACGGCCGGACTCTCCTTCAAGGAGATAGCCGATCAGCTGCGAGTCGGTCGGATGCATGGTCGTCCTCCTCTACCGGCCGACAGACGGGAGCGCGATTCGTCTGATACGCGTCGATGAGACAACTTGCCCGGCCGGAGGGTGTCCGGGGCGGATTCGTGTCACTTCTCCTCCAGTTTCGTGAACTCGGTCAGCAACTGTTGCAGGCACCGTGCCCGCGTCGGGCCGATGGAACCGATCGGGATCCCCAGCTCCTGACTCACCGACTCGTACGACGGCGGCTGATCCGACGAATGATAGAAGAGCGACGTGAGGAGACGACGGCAACGTGGGCCGAGGCGGAGCAACGCCTGCCGCACCTGGTGCTGGTTCTCGATCTCCTCCAATGCGTCGGACGGCAGGGGATCGCCGGACGGTAGCCGCCCGAGCGTCTCTTCGGAGTCGCTCAGCTCGGCCGACTGGCGGCGCCGGCGGATCGTGTCGATCGTCAAGCGTCGGGCGGTCGTCACGAGCCAGGCCCGCACTCGGGCGGGGTCCCGGATCGATCCGATCCGCTCCGCGAGTCGTGCGAATGTCTGGTGGAAGACCTCCTCCACCTCGTCCGCCTCGAGGCCGGCGCGGCTGGGCACCGCGTATACGAGCCGGCGGTACCGTCGGACCAACGTGGCCCACGCGCGCTCGTCGCCGTCGATGCAGAGCGGGACGAGCTCGGCGTCGGGGGTGTCGTCGCGGATCGAACTGGCGGTACGGGTGCGTTGGGTCACCGAAGCTCCCGGCAGCGCGAAATGAAAGTCGTCCGGGGGGACGGCTGCCCCATCATAGCGCAAGACCGCGACACCTCACGAGCCCGCGATCGGCACGGCTCCGGAGTGCCTCCGTATCACGCGTCGGATCTCCCCGTCCGTGCCATTGCGGTGACCATGGAACGACGTAGGAACCGGGCAACCACCCGGGGGGTGACACCCTCGTGAGAGGGTATCTCGAGGAGGTCGCGCTACGTTCCGGATCGTCACGCACTCGAACCGGCGGGCGTCAGGGTCGGCTCGGCTCCAACCGGCCCGGCTCGTCGGTTTCGTCGCCGCGGCATTGTTGGTGCACCCGTCTCTCGGCGGCGCATCCCAGCGGGAGCCGAGCGTCAGCGTTCGCACCATCGGCGGCGTCCACCGCGCCCGAGCCACCCTCAGGATCGATGCGGCGCCGGCCCGCGTGTGGGAGGTGCTCTCGGACTACGAGCGCCTCGACGATTTCGTTCCAGGGATCACGCGCAGCCAGGTACGCGGTGTCGCCGAGGACGGCTCGATCCTGGTAGAGCAAGCCAGCCGCGGGCGTTTTCTCTTTCTCAGCCGAACGGTGGAGCTCGTGATCGCCATTCGCGAGGAGCCGCCGAGCCGAGTCCGGTTTCGGCAACACGAGGGCCCGTTCTCCGTGTACGAGGGGAGCTGGGAGATCGCGCGCGACGGGGGAGGGTCGCTCGTGACGTTCGCGATCTCGGTCCGCCCGGACTTCTTCGCGCCCGGATTCGTCGTCCGGGGAGAGTTGAAGGATCGGTCGAAGCGCTCGCTGGAAGCCGTCGCCCGGGAGGTGGCGGCTGCGCGACCGGCGGCGCCGGAGTAGCCTCCCTCTTTACGCGCGGACCGGTCTCGTTCTACCCTGCCCAATTCGCTCCCCCCAATCCCTCGATCGAAGACTGACATGGTTCGCACCCGTTTCGCTCCGAGCCCCACCGGATACCTCCACATCGGCGGCGTTCGCACGGCGCTCTTCAACTGGCTGTTCGCACGCCGTCACGGCGGCCGGTTCGTACTGCGCATCGACGATACCGACGAGATGCGCAACGTGGAGGCCGCGCTGCAGCCGATCCTCGACGGCTTCCGCTGGCTCGGGCTCGACTGGGACGAGGGTCCCGAGGTCGGCGGCGACTTCGGACCGTATCGCCAGTCGGAGCGGACCGAGCGCCACCGGGAGGCGGCCCGCACACTCGTGGAGAGGGGGCTCGCGTACACGGACTACGCCACTCCCGACGAGATCCAGGCCGAGCGCGGGGCCGCGCAGGCCGAAGGGAAGCGGTTCCTCTACAGCCGGGCCTGGATGGCGAAGACTCCCCAGGAGCGCTCGAAGTTCGAGTCCGAGGGCCGCAAGGCGCTCGTCCGGCTCGAGATGCCTCGCGAGGGCACGTGCACGTTCGTGGACGCGGTCCGCGGCGAGGTCTCGTTCGACTGGGCCCGCGAGCAGGACCACGTGATCCAGCGCGCGGACGGGTCGTGTCTCTATCACCTCGCGAGCGTCGTCGACGATCACGACATGGAGATCTCCCACGTGATCCGGGCGGAGGAGCACCTGTCGAACACGCCGCGCCAGATCTTCATCGCCGAGGGTCTCGGCTTCGAGCCGCCGACGTTCGCGCATCTGCCGTTCGTAGCCGCGCCCGGAGGCAAGAACAAGCTCTCCAAGCGCAAGCTCGAGCAGTACCGGAAGAACCCCGACTTCGCGAGGGTGTGGGAGCATGGCAACGCGATCGCCGCCGCGATCGGCCACGACGCGTCCGCCGACACGTTCAATCCGGTGATCGTCGATTTCTACGAGACGGTCGGGTACCTTCCGGGCGCGCTCTTGAACTATCTGCTGCTTCTCGGCTGGTCGCTCGACGACAAGACCGAGTTCTTCACCCGAGACGAGATGGTGCAGCACTTCGGACTGGAGAGGGTCGGGAAGGGGGCAGCGAGCTTCGATCCGGCCAAGCTCGCCGCGTTCCAGGATCACTACATGCAGGAGCTCCCGCTCGCGACGAGGGTGGAGATGACGCTGACGTTTCTCGAGGGGGCGGGGCTCGTGGCGGCTCCGGTCGCAGAGGCGGACCGCGATCGCGCGGGACGCATCGTCGAGGCGGCGGGAGACCGAATCAAAGTGGCCGGGGACGTGCTCGACTACCGACACTTCTTCCGGCCCGCCACCGAGCTCGCCTGGGACGACAGGGCGTTCGCGAAGCGACTGGAGAAGCCCGACGCGGCGGCGCGACTGGAGCGGCTGCGCGAGAGATTCGCGACCGCGGACGAGTTCGAGGTCGGCGCCGTCGAGGAGATCGTCCGAAGTTTCGTCGAGGCGGAGGGCATCAAGATGGGCGACATCATTCACGCGCTCCGCGTGGCGGTCACGGGAACGGCCGTGGGCTTCGGCATGTTCGAGACGCTCGCGATCCTCGGCCGGGACGAGTGCCTGGCCCGCATCGACGCGGCGCTCGCCCGCGTCTCGGAGCGGAAAGCGGCGGGGTCGAGCTGACATGCCGGTGACGACGACTCGCCACTTCATCCAGCACGCGGTCGCGGAGGACATCGAGAAGGGCCGCTTCGAGGGGCGCATCTGTACTCGCTTCCCGCCCGAGCCCAACGGCTACCTCCACATCGGCCACGCGAAGGCGATCTGCGTCGACTTCGGCATCGCGGAAGAGTTCGGCGGTCTCTGCAATGTCCGGTTCGACGACACGAACCCGACCCGGGAAGAAACCGAGTACGTCGAAGGAATCCTGAACGACATCCGATGGCTCGGTTTCGACTGGGGTGACCGCCTCTACTACGCGTCGCAGTACTTCGACCAGCTGCACGCCTGGGCGGTGCAGTTGATAGAGGTGGGGAAAGCCTACGTCTGTGATCTGTCGCCGGAGGAGATTCGCGAGCACCGCGGCACGCTCACGGCCCCCGGCCGCGAGAGCCCGGATCGCAATCGCTCCGTGGAAGAGAATCTCGATCTCTTCGCCCGAATG
>JALGZO010000448.1 GCA_025774865.1 bacterium
CCGACCGCGTTCATCGCCTTCTTCCAGGATTGCAGGGAGGGGCCGCCCCCCGGGCGCTTCAGGGTCAGCAGGCCTTCGTCCGCGAGCCACTTGTTGAAATAGACCGACTGGCGAAGGGGACCGAAGCCGTGATCGGACACGACGATCACATTCGCGTCCTCTCCCGCCGCCGACACGAGGTCACCGATGCGATCGTCGAGCCCGACGAAATAGTCTCGCACCGCCGCGGTCAGCGAGTCACTCCGCACCGCCTTGTCATCGTCGATACGCATGACGTGCTCGTGGAGACAGTGCTGCAGGCGATCGGTGCCGGTGAAGACGACCATGAAGAAGTCCCACGGCTTCGACTCCATGAGCTTCAGGCAAAGCTCGGCCCGCGCCCGCGTCTGCTCTCCCTGATCCTTCACGAGGTCGTGGCCGCGGTGCTTGTAGTTCTGCCATTCCAGATCGATGGCGTAGTCCGGCTGGATGAGCCGGAGTTCGGGCTCGAACTCCGGCGGATGCGTGAACCCGACGCCCTCCGGCGTCAGCATGCCGGAGACCAGAACTCCGTTCAGAGGACGAACCGGATAGGTGAGCGGCACGTTGACGACGATGCAGCGGGCACCGCGATCGCCCGCGAGCTCCCAGAGCAACGGCGACTCGATGCTTCCGCTGTTCACGACCTTGCGTGTGTACTCGCCGTTCTCCCGGTGAGGGGCCGCAAAGCCGACCACACCGTGGCTACCGGGCTGCTCGCCCGTCATCATCGAGATCCAGGCGGGAGCGGTCACCGGGGGATAAGTGGACTGGAGGATCCCCACCCGTCCCCGCTCCGCGAGCT
Source organism: bacterium (assembly GCA_025774865.1). Taxonomy (GTDB): domain Bacteria; phylum ARS69; class ARS69; order ARS69; family ARS69; genus JALGZO01. The sequence continues at coordinate 824 of JALGZO010000448.1, forward strand.
TCGCGAAGTTCGGGGTCAGACCCCGCTCCATCCACTTCCGGTAGTAGGCGTGATCAGCTCCGTCCACCCCGAGGATCACGACCTTGCGTCGAGCAGCCACGGGCACTTTCTCCGACGAAGCCGTCATTCGGCATCGAGAATACCACGTTCGAGACGGAGCGAGCTTCGCTCGATCAACCCCCCGGGCCCAGCGCGTCGAGGAGATCCTCGTCCACGGTGACGGCGCGCTCCTTCCGACGTTGCTCGATCCAAGCCAGTCTCGCTGCCGGCCCGCGCTCGTTCCGGATTCGATCCTCGATCGTCTTCCGCACTTCCTCTTCGGTCATGGCTCGGGACGGCTCCAGAGCGAGCCGATCGAACACCACCCAGCGTCCCGCGAGCTCGAACGGACCCGACAGGCGCGGCGCCGCCGGGTCGAGAACGGACGAAGCGATCTCCGCGTGGGCGAGGCCGGCCGCCGTCATCGAAAGAAGCTGGACGGTGCCGTCGAAGCCGGGATCTCCACGGATGAGGGCTCGGAGGCGAGCCACGCCGTCGCCCGCCTCCCGGATTCGACTCAGCTCCAGGGCCGCGGCAGCCCGCGTCTGGAAGTCGAATCGCAGGACTCGAGCCTGCTCCTCGTGCCGGAACATCTCGATCGGCATGGACCGCAGGAACCCTTCCACCGAGTCCACCACGGCGGGGTCCACGCGAATCGTGTTCTCGATCCAATCCCCGGCGACCCTGATCTCGAAGCTCTCGCGAGCCTTCCGCACCGAGCGCTCGACCCACCAGTCTTCCTCGAGCCCTCGGCGGCGCGCCTCGGCGAACAGCACCTGCGAGCTCACCTGGGATTCCACGGCCGACCGCACCTTACGCGCGAGGAAATCGCCACTCGGGCGCTGCGCGGGGATCACGAAGCTCAGTGTCTGCGCGTAGTCGCGATTCGTCAGGCGCCCGCCCTGCCATTCCGCAACGGCCCACGCGGGCTCGGCGGCATCGAAGGCGGGAATCGCCCACTCCCTCTCGTGTTGGGTCACCGTTCCCTCGAGAATCGCGTTCATCGTGCCCTCCACGAGCCGGGCGACCGCGGCATCGTCGATTCGCACGCCCGCCCGGTCCCGAAGCTCGTCCGCGAGGACCCCCATGCGCTCGACGGACCGCCGGATCCGAAGACCGCTGATCACCCCGGTGATGAGCTCGGGCTGCTCGAGAGCGGTCCTTTCCATCACCCGGAGACACTGATCGACGACACCCCATCGGAAGATCCCGGAGACTTCACCGATGCCGAGCTCGATCGCGCGGTCGGCCAGCTCCCCGGCCGTCGGCTTCCATTCGATCCATTCGTCATCGGTGCGCGCACCCGGACCCGCCGCCGCAACCTCTTCGAAGGTCTGGCCGGCTTCGATCCTCGCTCGGGCTTCGAGCGCCGACGCCTCGTCCGGGAATCGGATGCGCTCGATACGCGTGCGTACTCCCATGCGAACGATCGCCTCGTCGATTTCGGACTGCGCCGGCGGTTCGCCTGTCCCGATG
>JALGZO010000449.1 GCA_025774865.1 bacterium
AGCGCCACCGCGACGTGCGTCGCGCCCATCTCGACGCCCAGAATGCACGCCGCCCCGTCCTGAAACTCCAGCACGATGGGGCGGCGCCCGCCGCGGGATGGGCCTGCGCCCACCTCGGCCACGAGCCCGGTCGGCAGGAACGCGCTGACGATCTCGGAAACGGTCGAGCGGGCCACCTCGGCCTGCCGCGCGATGTCGGCCCTCGAGATGCGGCGTGCGCGCCAGATGAGGCGGAGCAACTCGTCGGCGAGGGGGCGGGGCCGGAGGCCTGATCCCGTGCGGCTGTTCGTTCCCGTGGGTTTCCGTTCGTTCATTCCCTGTGCCCCGCCGGATTCACTTCTTGTAGAAGTAGATGTTGTCCACGTACGCGAGCTTCACGCCGTCGGGTGGTACCGTGACCGCTCCGGGGACCACGAGGACGAGCTGTGCGAGGTGTTCCGCGCTTCTCAGACAGCCCGGGGGGTCGTGCCCGAAATCCGTGAAAGCGACCAGGGGAATGTCCACTGCGGCCCATTCGCTCCAGGCATCCGCCGAGTCGGGGTTCGTGATCAACGTGGACACCGTGTGCTCGGAGATGTCCAGCTCCGGAGCCTTCGGGTCGCACGGAGTGATGCGGCCATCCGTGAACCTGCCGTCGGAGCCGAAGTCCACGAGTTTCACGCGCATGAAGAACGCACCGGGGATCCAGACATCCAGGTGGAGGTGAGTCATCCCGGCGGCTTCCGCGTTGAAGAGATCTTGCTGGAAGTCGATTCCCGCGAAGGGGTCACGCTGTGGCTCCACTGAATCGAACTCGTAGATCTTCACGTCGTCGCCGGCGATCCGGAGGTCAAACACGTCCGCAGTGTCCCAGGTCGTCGACCACTCGGTAACGGTGATGGAGTCGGGGTACTGGTTGCTGAACATGGAGATCACGTTTTCCGGTGGGTGCGGCGGCGTCGGGGCCGGCCCGGTGGGGTCGGGGACGGCGACTTCGATCATCACGGTGTCCGGGACGTCCACGTCCCCGAGCTTCGCCGTGATCGTCGCGCTTCCGCTACCGATCGCCTCGATCACCCCATCCTCCGAGACCGTGGCCACGGACTCGTCCGAAGACGTGAACGTGAAGTAGCCCGGAGGATGCTGCACCACGAGATCGGTCTCCTCCACATCCTCGGTCTGCCCCACGTGGAACGCGGTCTGGGTCCCGGCGATCTGCCGCGTGACCCCGGCGAACGTCTCGATCGTCTCCGCGCTCATCGTGGGATTCGGGTCCGTGATCGTGCCGACTTTTTCGAAGACGACTTCGTCGAACCAGATGCTGAAGTCCGCGGTTGCGGCAGGGTCTGCATCGGCGAAGAAGAAGAGGCCGTTCTCTCTCGCCAGCTTCGACGGCAGGGGGATGGGGACGACGTACTTCTTCCACGTGGTCGTCAGCTCGACTCCGGACCAGGATGCCTCGTACTTCGAGTTGCCGGTGTTGTCGTTCCCGAGGCCCACGACGTCGAGAGTCGTCGGCTGGCTCGCCTTCGCCCAGAACGTGACGGCGTCGTAGCTCGTCAGGTCACGCGTCCAGGTCGTCGGAAAGGCGCCCCCGGCCCACGAGCCGAGCGGGATGGTGAACTTCATCGAAGCCTGTCCGGAGTGCCTCTCTACGGTGTCGATGGACAGAGCGTCCAGGTAGGAGCCGAGGAACGCCGCGAAATCGGTCCCGTTGCTGAAGGTGTCGGTGAAGACCTCCGGATCCGTGCTGAACGGTTCCAGGTCGAGGCCGGTGGTGTCTCGCTCCGTCCCGCAACCGGCCGCAACGAGGGCAGGACCGGCCAGCAGGGCGAGAGTGCACCTCAGATTCGGCGTCATTCCCTGCCTCCGGATGGGCGGGCATTTCGCGGGCCAAGGGCCGCCGGGCCACTCGAGCCAGCGTTTGTTCGCTTTGTTCGGGTCGCGAGCAAAGTATGGTCCCGCGGCGCTCGGGCTGTCAAGGGTCGCCCTGGAGGGGAAGCCCCTGTCCGTCCTACTCGAACGCGCTCC
>JALGZO010000450.1 GCA_025774865.1 bacterium
CATGGATGGGGAGCGAAGCTGGTCCCTTGCGCACCGGTCGGGTTGTGCTGCTCGTGGGCACGAAGAAGGGCGTCTTCCTCCTGCGTGCGGATGCGGAGCACAGCAGCTGGTCCCTCGACGGTCCGCACTTCCTCGGTCACATCGCCTACCACGTCGTATTGGATCCACGCGACGGGCGCACGTTGCTGCTCGCGTCGAAGACCGGTCACCTCGGCCCCACCCTCTACCGCTCGATCGATCTGGGGAAGACGTGGAGCGAGGTGTCGGGTCCGCCCGCCTTCCCGAAGGTGCCGAAAGGCGAAGAGGGTCGGGTCGTCGACCACGTGTTCTGGCTGCAGCCCGGTGCGGACAGCGAGCCGGAGCTCTGGTACGCGGGTACATCCCCGCCGGCGCTGTTCCGCTCAGGGGACGGCGGACAGACCTGGGTGCCCGTCTCCGGCTGGAACGAGCACCGCATGTGGGCGACCTGGACGCAGGACGGCGACGACGGCACGCCGGATGGCTCGATCCTCCGCTCCATCAACGTGGATCCCCGTGACTCTCGGCACCTCTACGCCGGCGCCTCGGGTGGCGGCGTCTTCGAGAGCACGAACGGCGGCGACGACTGGCGCCCCTTCAATCGGGGATGTGAGGCCAACTTCCACCCCGATCCAGATCCGGAGTACGGACACGATCCGCACTGCGTGCGGCTGCACCCGCGGGCTCCCGACGTCCTCTGGCAGCAGAACCACTGCGGGATCTACCGCGTCGAACGTCCCGCAGAGGCGTGGGAGCGGGTCGGCGACAACATGCCGCGCGACGTCGGCGACATCGGATTCCCGATCGAGTTGCACCCGCACGATCCCGACGTGGCATGGGTGTTCCCGATGGACGGAACCGAGGTCTGGCCCCGCACGAGCCCCGGCGGAAGGCCGGCCGTGTACCGCACGCGCGACGCCGGAAAGAGCTGGGAACGCCGCGATGCCGGCCTGCCCGGGCAGCACGCCTGGCTGACGGTCTTGCGCCAGGCCATGGCGGTGGACTTCCATGAGCCGGTCGGCGTCTACTTCGGGACGACGACCGGTCAGGTGTGGGCGAGCGACGACGAGGGTGATACGTGGACGCGCATCGCCGACAACCTCCCGCACGTCTACTCCGTCGAGGTGGCAGAGTTCGCGCCGTGAAGGTCGCGATCCCGACGCCGCTGCGATCCTACACCGCGCACGCCGCCCTGGTGGAGGCCTGTGGCGCCACCGTGCGCGAGCTGCTGGCGGGCCTCGACAGGCACCATCCCGGCATCCGCTTCCGCATGATCGACGAGCAGGACGGCATCCGCCCGCACGTGAAGATCTTCGTCAATCGCGAACCCATCGCCGGGATCGACGAGCCGCTCGCCCCCACGACGAGGTGCAGATCCTGCAGGCGCTGTCCGGCGGCTGAGGGTCACGTTGGCAAGAACATGCCGGGCGTGATCTCGTTCTGGCCTTTCGCCCGAACCGATCGTATCGGGTCGTTTCGATCGAGGGTGGGTCACGTTGGCAAGGAGATTCTGGCCCTGACTTCATTGGTGTTTCTCGGCTGGACCGATCAAATCGAGTCGTTTCGATCGCATGGTGGGGGAAGGCGGATACCAGCCTTCCGCCCCTGATCGAATGGCCCCCGGCGGGACGACATCTTCCTCTCGCCGCGCGATCACACCGGGGACCTCCGACTCGAAGTAGCTGACGAGTAGGCTATCGATTACAACCACTTCCGAGGAGATCACTGATGAAAATGTATCCGCTCGAGCCCGCCGGCGAGGATCTCCTGCGCCGGACCCAGGCACACTCTGTAGCCGACCGCGAGTTCCCGGTCTCTGCGGCGCACCTCTTCGCGCTTCTCGAGGAGGGGCCGACGTGGTGCGAGTTCTTCCCGGTCATCCGGAACGTCGAATGGACGAGTCCCCAACCCTTCAGCGAGGGCACCACACGAACCGTGACCGTGATCGGTGGAATCCGCCTCGACGAGGTGTTCTGGGCCTGGAAGCCCGGC
>JALGZO010000451.1 GCA_025774865.1 bacterium
CCAGGCTCGTGACCGGTTCGGCGAAAGCCTCGGTGAGCGGCCCCACCACGGTGACGTCGTCCACCCACAGGCTGTCGCCGTTCTCCATGCTCTGGGCGTTCACGCTGACGAGCAGAAGATCGGCGGATGCGACGAAGTCGAGGGGCCACAGGAAGAACACATCCACCGGTGCGTAGTCGGTCCCGACGTCGCGGCGATGCACCACGGGAGAATCCTGATACTCCGTGGTGTTCTCGTTCCACCACAGGCCCGCGCTCTGATTCTTGACCACCAGTCGCACGCCTTCGGTCCGAGCGCTGCTTCCCTTGACGTGGGCGCGCAGGCGGTAGAACCCGAACTCCGGGAGCGGAACCTGGGTGTCGCCGGCCCTGCTATTGATATTCAGATTGGAGCCGTTGTTCACGACATCGAACCGAAGGGCGCTCGATCCCGTGCGCACGTCGGCGCCGTTGGTCTCCTGATTCGTGGTCCCACCGGTCTGGGTCTCGTTCCACCGGGTCAGGTTGGTCGCGGTGGCCCACTCCTCCATATCCCCGAGGCCGTTCAGCCGATCGGTGGCAGGGTCAACCTCGATATTGTCTGCATCGAAGAACCGCATCACCCCGCTCACCGTCGAGGTCTCGTGGGCGAAGAACACGTCCAGGGAAACGAGGTCATCATCCAGATCGATGGTCAGCGGATTGGCGAGCGTCACCTTGTAGGCGGACGACCCTGTGTCAGAGCAGTCCCCCGGGGATTCCCCGGTGCAGCTCAGCCCGCCGTTGAAGTGGACACCGTTACAGGTTCCGGTGCCGTCGGGACAGGAGCCGTCCATCGTCTCGGTGCAGGTCGCGAGGAGACTGCCCGGCGGGCAGACCTCCGCCCAGCGGCGTTGCTCGGCCGAGGATGCGCCGAGATTCCCTCCGCAGCTGTTCTGGGTTCGGACGGCGTACAGAAACAGCTCGCTCGGACCCGGATTCGTGTCATCGGTTCCGGTGAGGGTGCCGACGTCGGATTCCACGCAAGTCTGCACATCGGTCACGGCGTGGACGCGGAGCAGATCGTAGGTCACGACCCCACCATCGACGGGCGCCGTCCAGAACAGATCCGACTTTGAATCGAACATCAAATCGGTCGCCGGGCCCAGAAGAGCCGAGTTGCCGCCTTCGTCAGGCGCACAGTCGCACACGTCACCCGTCGCATCGCCATCGCCGTCGATCTGGTAGGGATTGATGACGTTCACGCAGTTGTCTGAGGCGTCGGGCGTCCCGTCCCCGTCGGAATCCTGCGCCATCGCGGGAGCCGCGGCGAGCATCGTGAGCACGCCCCAGAACACAACCAGAAAACACCGAAAATAGAGACAACGAGAAACGCATGGGTACATAGTGGACCTCTTAAGTCTACATGTACACCTGCTCCTCTATGAGCACAACCCGAATTCGGAGATGCGTGTAGCCCGCCGGCGAATCCAGCGCGATCAGAACGAACACAGCGTGTCCCGGGCGGTCTCCGTCGAATCCTCCGTCAGGTCGGCCGCCACCGAAGTCGCGACGCTATCTCCGACCGTGAGGAACGGGATGTCCTGCTGCGGGAGAAACGGTACCACCCGGATCGGTAGCGCCCCGATCCCGTCGCAGGATGCCCCACCGTCGGGTGAAGTGACCGTCTTGACCTGAAGCGCGTCGATCGCACCCAGAGACTGGGTCGAACCTGCCATGACCAGATCCCGGCCGCCGCGGAGCCCAACCGCACCCGCTGCAACCGCGAACCCGTCGGCGCCGAAGTGCCGTACCCACAGGAAGACCCCACGGCTGTCGAATTCCACCGCCAGGAACCGCTGGCCCTAGCCGGAAGCGGTCTCGGTGTTACCGACGGCGATGAAACCGCCGGCGTTCGTCTCCACGCCGTCGCGTAGCTCGTCATGACCAAGTTGCTCGAAATCGCCGACCAGTCGACTATCGACAAAGTCGGCTGCGGCGTCGAGCTCGAGGACCCACCCCTGGCCCTGCTGAAACGAGGTCTCGA
>JALGZO010000452.1 GCA_025774865.1 bacterium
CCGCCTCCATGAAGGCCGCCTCGACGATCTCCCGAGCGGTCGTCATGACGAGCGACCGGCTGGTCGGGACCTCGACCTTCACGTCGTACTCGGCCGCCGTCCGGGAGACGCGCGCCAGGATCGTCATGCTCGCGATCGTCTGGATCTCGTTCATGTCCTGGATGCCGGGGACGTAGAGAACCGGGCGACCCATCTCCGTCGCGCGGCCGACCGCCTCGTCCACCGCTTCCAGGCCGGCGATCTTGCGCACCTTCAGGTCCACGCCGCTGCTCGCCCGCTCGATGAAGTAGACGACCGAGCCGCCGAAGACCAACACGATGATGAGGAGGTAGAACCGGCCGCCGTCGAACCATTGGGCGACCGGCCGGAAAGGAGCCGCCGTCAGGGCGGGCGCCGAGATCCGGCCGCCGGGGGCCAGCGCCGTCACCCGGAACATGTATGACTCGCCCTTCGCGAGGCCGTTGACCGTGAGTCCCCGGGTTCCCCGGATCGCGAGCGTCACGAACTTGAACCGGGGCCCGGCGTCCTCCGCCGCGAGCTGGACGCCGATCTCGGCCCGGGCGCGGGCGGCGGCGGCCCGCCGGGCCTCCCGGACGCGAGCGTCCGTTTCGCGGGTGCTCAGCCCATCCCTCTGCGCCGCGGCTCTCGCCTGTTCAGTAGCTGCGGCCTTGGCGGCCCGGATCGCCTTCGTCATCTGATCCGCGTCGGCGTTCTCGCGCTCGTCCTTCGTCAGGGATCGGGCGATGCTGTACCCGGTCACCGACCCGGGATCGTCCGTGGAGAGCTCCCACGAGAGGTCGACCGCGGAGCCGCCGTCGAACGGATGATCCTTGACCGTCAGGTTCGTCGGCGGCGCGGGTCCGGGTGGTTGGGAGAATGCGACGTCGCCGGCAAACAGCAGTGATGCCAAGGCCGCGCCCGCGACCCATCCGTGGAACGAACGCATCAGCACCCCCTTTCGATCTCTCGGGTTTCGTGGGAGCCGTCGTCGGCCGCGGTCGCGACGGACGGACCATCTCCTTTCGATCGGTGATACGAGCTCTCGGCGTCCTCGAGGCGCGCCACCAGGGTGTCGACGGATCCCCGCTTTTCCAGGAAGGACGCGAACTGCTCGAGATTGCGCGTGTCGAGCATCACGGCGAGGATCGGTCGAATGAAGTGCAGGAACTGGGAGCCGACATAGTTGAGCGGACGCGAGATCTCGAGGTAGAGAAACGCCGGGGCGGTGAGTCGGCGACGGACGATCTCGCGGCACAGGCGATCGACGATCCGGGCCTGCTCCTCGGTCGGCTCGCTGGCGCCCTCGGGGTCGATCGCAAACGCGTGGCTCAGCCAGCGCCCGCGCTTCTTCGCCGAGCGGCGTGAGCCGGGTTGATCCTGCTGCGGGACGGCAGATCCGGCGGCCAGGGGTTCCTCCGCGTCCGGTGGACTCGTCGGACCACTATAGCCGGCGGCCTCGCGACCGGGCTACTCGCATCTGATTCCGCCAGGAATGGCGTACGATGCCGGAAACGGCCCTCATACCACGCCGCTCGCCGCCCGTAGTGGTGATGCGGGCGGCTCCCGCACGGTCTTCTCGCGTGTGGCGGCGGACAAAGGGACGCCCCTGCGGTACGTTACGCGATGACGAGCACGCTTGGATTTCGGGATTTTATCGGAGACTGACCCATGAAGATCATAGCTGCCGCATTTGCCCTGCTCATCGGTCTGGCTGGCGCCGCCATCGCCGAGGACCGAATCGCGTACGCCAATCTAGAAGTGCTCTTCGCGCTGCTGCCGGAGGCCAAGGAGGTGAACCGCCAGCTGGAGGCCTACCACAAAGAGCTCGCGAAGGGGCTGGAGACGAAGCAGGCGTACGCCCAGCAGAAGCTGATCGAAGCGCAGGAGGCCGCGGCATCGGGAGTCGTGTCCGACGAGAAGCTTGCTGCCTTCGAGACGGAGCTTCGCGGTCTCGAGCGCGAGATCCAGCAAACCGCTTCCGAGGCCGACCAGAAGATTCTCCG
>JALGZO010000453.1 GCA_025774865.1 bacterium
CGCCGCCACCGTCGCGAACGCGATGACCACGAATCCCGCCCCGACGATCGTGCCCTGCAACGACAAGGGGCCCAGGCCGAATCGCCCGAACGACGCACCCGCGAGCGCCCCGAGTGCCGCCGCGACTCCCACCCGCATTCCCCAGATGATGCGATCGCGACGGATCGGCGGCACCCCGAGCAAGAGGAGCACGCCGCTGGCGCCGAGGCCGGCACCCACGGCGGCGGCGCGGCCGAACGCGAGCCGGAGCCCGGACCCGACGACGCTATCGAGATCCGGCGCCGACTCGATCGTCCCCAGGAAGGTGGCGGGCAGCGCGTCGAAGCGCCCGAGCCAGGCGATCGCTGCCGCGCCCGTGCCGGCGAGGATCGCCGCCGCCGCGACCGTGCCGCGGATCCCGGTGAAGTGAGCGACCAGCGCCGCAAGCAGGGCTCCCAGAGCGAGACCGGCCGCGTACGCGGTGGCGACCACCGGGAAACCGGGAAGCTCGTGACCGAATGCGAACGAAAACGTTCGGGGAGCCAGGAATCCGAAGGCCGCCACGGCGAAGGCGACCGCCCCCGCGCCGATCGCGGACGCTCGGGAACCGGCGGCGGCGGAGCCCGCTTTCGAGGCGGGGGCCGCCTCCCGACGCGCTCCCAAGAAGATGCCGACCAGGAGAAGGATCGCGCTTCCCCCCGACGCGAGGAACGTGCCCCCTCCCGACAGCCCGAGCGAGCTCGCGATCAGGAAGCCGCTCCCACCCCCGACGGCCAGCGCCGCGAGTGACTCGGGTGCGACCGGTCCCGTTCCGAGGGCCGCAGCGCCGTTGCGCGCGGACCGACCCAGGAGGACTCCGAGCGGTAGAAGGAGGGTGCCGCTCACGAGCACCCGCGCGAAGGTGGTACCGACCGTTCCCGCGTCGAGCGCCCCACCGACGCGCGCGAGCGCGTCCCCGAGCGGGGCGGTCCACGCTCCGACGATGCCACCGACGACACCGAGTCCGGCGAGGTACCATCCGAGGAAGCGACGACGGGCCGTGGACTCGCGGGGGAGGTCCGGGGCCGCGGCTCCCAGCCCGAACCCAATGGCGATCACCGCCGCCGTGGTGACGTGCGCGTCCGCGGACGATCCGAACGCCGCCCGGATTCCGTCCGCCCACGCCGACGCCGCCCAGCCGAGCCCCGTCCCCGTGATCCAGCCGAGCGCGATCCCGCCGGCGACGTTCGCGCCCACGCCCTTTCGTTCAGTCTTCGCCACCTTGTTCTCGGGACCTCCTACGCTTCGAGAGAAAGCCGGGCCTTTATATCACGATCCGTTCAACAGCCGGCGGAGGTTCCGTTGAAGTCGACCGTCCGTCGGATCGATCGCGAGCCCCGCCTCGAACGCCCGACGCGCCTCCTCGGTTCTCCCTCCGATGGCGAGAAACACCCCGTAGTTCAAACGGGTTTCCACCGCCCACGGATCGGCCGCGATCGCCCGGAGGTAGGACTCCTCGGCTTCCTCCCGACGATGGAGCCGCTCCAGGCACGTCGCTCGCGCCAGCAGGGCTTTGACGTAGTCCGGGGCGCTGGCCAGCGACCGCTCGAACGACGGGAGGGCGCGTGCGGGATTCTTCTCGGCGAGTGCGATCTGGCCGAGGTGGTAGTGAGCGTCGGGGTCGTCCGGCGCAGCGGCCACCGCCTCGCGGTAGGCACGGGCCGCGCTGGCGTCGAGGCCGAGCTGGCGCAAGGCGGCGCCTCGGTTGATGGCGGCGCGAGCTTCGTCGATGGATCGCTCTCCGAGGAAGTCGACGTGCACGACGATCGCCACGAGAGCGACGGCGACGAATGCGGGGATCGACACCGCCCGTCGTCCGTCGCGGCAGACCCGATCGACGGCGACCCCGGCCAGCACGCACAGCGCCGGAACTGCCTCCAACCGGTATCGCCCCGCCACGAAGAAGAGCAGATTGACCGCAGCGGTCACCGCGAGCGAGAGAGCGAGGAGGCTCCGGGTCCGCGGCGAGACCCCCCGCACGCCCAACCCCAGAAATGCGAGCGGCGCGAGGATCCCGAACCCGATCCACGGCAGGGAGAGGATCGTCGAGTCCCGGCGCCAGTACTCCCAGTCCGTGTTCCGAGGGGCTTCGCGTGCATCCAAGAGCCGTAGGGCCTTCCGTCCGAGCGCAGTCGCCCACTCTGCGGGATCGGCGGACGCTTCCTCGAACGCGCGTCGTACCCAGTACCTGGACTCCTCGCGACGGGACCTCGCTCCACCCCGGAGTGGCTCCACCTGCAGTCGGTCCCAGGCGTGGCCGGGGCGGATCGCGGCCAGCGAGTCGGAGTCCGCGCCGTTGCCGAGGTAGAAGTTGATGCCCCCGTTCCAGGAGACGAGAACGGGTTCTTTCCCTCCGATCGAGTTCGCCAGTGTGAATGGCAGGACCGGGAGCAGAAAGACCAGCATCGCGGGGAGCAGCGCCGGCGATCGCGTGGCCCCCGCCGGCCGTTCCGGCCGGCGGAGCCACCACACCGCCGCGGCCATCGCCAGCAATAGCGCTGTCGGGCGCGCGGCCGTCGACACACCGAGAAGGAACGCCGCCAGAAGCCAGGGGGTCGTCCGGCCGGTTTCGTCGGCACGGAGCAGCAGGGCGAGGGCCCCCGTGTTCGCGGCGAGGATCAGAGCTGGCGGCAGGAGCTCTCCTTCGAAGTAGAGAGCTGGCCCGTAGGCGACGAAGGCAAGCGAACCGATCCAGCCGGCCCGCCTCCCCGACATCCGGGCCGCGATCCAGAACACGAGCATCGCCGTCACGGCGCCGAGGAGGGCTTGCAGAACGCGGGGCGCCAGGTAGCTGCCCCCGCTTGCGGCGTAGACGGCGCCGAGCAGCATCGGGTAGAGCGGCGGTTGATAGTAGGGGAGCTCGAGGGCGCCCGGCCCGTGCGCGGCGATCGCACGGGCGGAGTCGTCATAGGTCTTCGCATCGACCAGGGGCGACTCGAACCGGACGGTATCCCGGGTCTCGAGAACGACTGCGAACCGCAGAGCGAGCGCCACCAGAAGGACGATCCAGGGGGCCGACGGACGACGCATGGCTCCACCTTACCCCCCCCCAGAGGTCGGTGCGACCTCGTTCGGGCGCAGGCAGACATTGCCGGTTGGTCGCGATTCGGTTACGTTGCGCTGTCCCCTGTCGTGAATCCATCCCCGGAAGACACCGGGTAGGAAGAGAGGCCCCCCGATGACGCTTCCGAAAAAAGCTGTCTGCTATTTCGGAGACGGCAAGGCCGACGCCAGTGCCACCGATCGAGACGTGATCGGGGGCAAGGGCGCCAACCTCGCCGAAATGACCCGGATCGGTCTCCCGGTTCCGTCCGGCTTCACGATTTCCACCGAGATCTGCTCCGCCTACTACCAGAACGGCCGCTCGTTCCCCGACGGTCTGGAAAACCGCGTCCACATGGCGTTGCGGCGGGTGGAGCGATCGATGGGCGCCTCGTTCGGGGACATTTCCAACCCGCTTCTTCTCTCGGTGCGTTCCGGCGCTCGCGTCTCGATGCCGGGCATGATGGACACGGTTCTCAACCTCGGCCTCAACGATGCCACGGTCCAAGGCATCATCGAACGGACGCAGAACCCGAGATTCGCCTACGACTCCTACCGGCGATTCGTGCAGATGTACGGGGACGTCGTGCTGGGGTTGAGGCCGGCGTCGTCGCACGAGAGCGATCCGTTCGAGGAACTGCTCGACCTGGCGAAACGCGACAGCGGGGTCGAGTTCGATCACGAGCTCACCGCGCTGGATCTCAAGGCGCTCGTCGCCCGGTTCAAGGACGTGATCCGGGAGCGTACCGGCAAGCCGTTCCCCGAGGATCCGTACCGGCAGCTCTGGGGTGCGATCGGGGCCGTCTTCGGCTCGTGGATGAACACGCGGGCGATCGCGTACCGGAGGCTCAACGGGATCCCCGGCGACTGGGGCACCGGCGTCAACGTACAGGCGATGGTCTTCGGCAACATGGGGGACGACTGCGGCACGGGCGTCGCGTTCACGCGAGACCCCGCCACCGGCGAGAAGAAGTTCTACGGCGAGTTCTTGATCAACGCCCAGGGTGAAGACGTCGTGGCCGGGACGCGGACTCCGCTCCCGATCGACAAGATGAAACGGGTGATGCCCAAGGTCTACAAGCAGCTCACCCGGATCCAGGGCGTGCTCGAGAAGCACTACCGCGACGTCCAGGACATCGAGTTCACGATCCAAAGGAACAAGTTGTGGATGCTGCAGACGCGTGCCGCCAAGCGGACGGGCAAGTCCGCAGTTCGGATCGCGGTCGACATGGTGGAGGAGCGTCTGATCCAGAAGGAGGAGGCGCTCTCGCGCGTGACGGCGGAGCAGATCGAGCAGTTCTTGAGCCCCGGCTTCGACCCGAACGCCAAGCGAAACGCGGTGGAATCCGGTCAAGTGCTCGGAAAGGGGCTTCCGGCGGGGCCCGGGGCGGCCTCGGGCCGTCTCGCCTTCAGCGCCGAGGAGGCGGAACGGCTCGCTCGCGAGAAGGAGCCCGTCATCCTGGCGCGGATCGAGACGTCGCCTGAGGACATTCACGGCATGGCCGTGGCCGTCGGGATCCTCACCGCGCGGGGCGGCATGACGTCGCACGCCGCTCTCGTGGCGCGCCAGATGGGGAAGGTGTGCGTGGCCGGGTGGGGGTCGGTCGAGATCAACTACAAGTCGCGGAAGATGGTGGTCGGGGGTCGGAGCTACAAGGAAGGTGACTGGATCTCCCTCGACGGAACGACGGGAGAGGTGATTCAGGGGCACCTGGAGACTCGACCCTCCGAAGTCGTCCGCGTCATCCGGGGCAAGTCCAAGGCGAAGGGGAAGAAGTCCGAGTACGGGGCTTTCTCGAGGATCATGCAGTGGGCGGACGAGGTTCGCCATCTCGGCGTCCGCGCGAACGCGGACCAGCCGGACCAGGCGAAGCTCGCCATCGCCTTCGGTGCGGAGGGCGTCGGCCTCTGCCGTACGGAGCACATGTTCTTCGGCGAGAAGAGGATCGAAGCCATGCGGGAGATGATCCTCGCCGACGATTCCGAAACTCGCCGCAAGGCGCTGGCCCGCGTCCTGCCGATCCAGCGAAAGGACTTCGTCGGATTGTTTCGGGCGATGAGCGGTCGCCCCGTGACCATCCGTACTCTGGACCCGCCGCTGCACGAGTTCCTTCCCAAGACGGAGAAGGAGATTCGCGCGCTGGCGGCGGACATGGGCGTCAAGCCCGCCCATCTTCTCAGCCGCGTGGGTAGTCTCAGCGAGCAGAACCCGATGCTCGGTCACCGCGGCTGTCGGCTGGGAATCTCCCACCCCGAGATCACGGAGATGCAGGCGCGTGCGATCTTCGAGGCCGCGTGCGACGTGAAGCGGGAAGGCAAGAAGGTGTTGCCCGAGATCATGATCCCGCTCGTCTCTCATCCGCACGAGCTGCGTGAGCAGGAGCGAGTAGTGCGCCGAGTGGCGGACGAGGTGTTCAAGCGCCGCAAGATGACCGTGCCGTATTTCGTCGGCACGATGATCGAGCTACCGCGCGCGGCGCTCACGGCGAATGAAATCGCGGAGTACGCCGAGTTCTTCAGCTTCGGTACGAACGACCTCACGCAGACGACGCTGGGGATTTCGCGCGACGACTCTTCGAAGTTCCTGCCGCACTACATCACGCACGAGATCTTCCGCCGCGAACCCTTCGCAACCCTCGATCAAAAGGGGGTTGGCGAGCTCATGCGCATCGGTATCGAGCGGGGACGAGCGGCGCGCCCCGACATCGAGATCGGAATCTGTGGCGAGCACGGAGGCGACCCCCCGACCGTGCAGTTCTGCCACGACATCGGGATCGACTACGTGAGTTGTTCGCCCTTCCGGATTCCCATCGCGCGGCTCGCGGCGGCCCACGCCGAACTACGTGAGCGGGAAACGCTGAGCGCTCGGAAGGCTCGGCGCGCGTCAGCGAACGGGCGGCCGAGGAATCGGGTGCGGAACATCCGCCCACCCTCGGCGAGCAGCAAGAAGATCGGGGCGAAAGCGAAGGTTACGCGGAAGGCAGTGAAGAAGACGTACGCCCGAGGCTGACACCGATCAGTCCGCCCCGCCGTCCGGCTCCGCCCCGCCCTCGTCGACGTGGCTCAATCCGAACTCCTTGATTCTCCGGTAGAGCGTTCGCTCGCTCATGCCGAGCGCTCTGGCGGCGAGTCGCCGATTTCCGCCGGACTCTCGGAGCGCACGCTCCACGGCCCGGCGTTCGAGATCGGCGAGCGCCAGCGACCCGCCCTCCGCCTCCTCGACGCGCACGGGACCGCTCGGGTACACCGCGCTGCTCGGATCGTAGGTGTACCGTCCCGAGGGGACGGGTCCTACGTCGTGCCCCCGACCGGCCAGGATGAGCTCCCGCAACGCGGAGATCTCGGCTCGCAGCGCCAGCAAGGACTGAATGACGAACTCGCGTTCCGCGATATCAGGGTCACGCGGCAGCGCCGGGAGGGGCCGGTCCCGCGTGTGCCCGTGGAGCACGTACGGCGGCAGGTCCATGGGACGGATCAGCGTCTCCGGCCTCAGCGCGACCAGACCGTCCACGAGGTTGCGGAGCTCTCGCACGTTGCCCGGCCACTCGTACGCGACGAGCGTGCTGATCGCGTCCTTCGAGAATCCCACGAACGTGATGCCGTGCTTCTCCGCGGCCTTGGCCGCGAGTTCCCGCAGAAGCACCGGGATCTCGCCGCGGCGCTCGCGCAACGGGGGCACGTGGAGCTCCACGACCTTGAGCCGGTAGTAGAGATCGCGCCGGAACCGCCCTTCTCGGACCATTTCATCGAGGTCGCGATTCGTCGCTGCGACGACGCGAACGTCGACAGAGAGCTTGCGCGACCCCCCGACCCTCAAGAACTGCTCGTCCTCCAGGATCCTGAGCAGATTGACCTGCGACGGGAGGGACATTTCCCCGATCTCGTCGAGAAAGAGCGTCCCCTTGTCGGCGAGCTCGAAACGCCCGATGCGCTGGGCGTCGGCGCTCGTGAAGGCACCCCTCTCGTGACCGAAGAGCTCCGATTCGACGAGGTTGTCCGGCAGCGCGCCGATGTTCACGGCTACGAAGGGGCCGTTCCGGCGATCGCTGGCGCGATGGAGCGCCTGGGCCAGCATTTCCTTTCCGGTGCCGCTCTCGCCGCTGATGAGGGTGGTGACCTTGAGCGGTGCGACGCGGAGAATCCGCTCGAAGAGCTCGAGCATGACGGGATCGCGAACGACGAGGTCGAGGTCGTCTACGAGCCGGCGCCGATCTCGCAAGCGATCGATCTTCCCCAGGACGCGGTCCGCGTCGACGGGGCCTTCGAGAATCTCGTCGACTCCCTCGGCCAGCAGTGAGGCGCGTTCCTCGGAGCCACCCGACTCCGGCGCCACCACGACGAAGTCGGCTCGCGTCCCCGCGGCTCGAGACCGGATCAGAAGGTTGTCGGCCGGGCCATCTCGCAGCTGGATCGGGAGAACGACCACGGTCGGCCGGTCCGTCTGAATGACCCGAAATGCCTCGGCGGCCGACTCCACCCGGCGAACCTGCCAGTTCCGGGTCTCCGCTTCTCGAGCGATGACGTCCCACTCGGGGAACGGCCCGACCAGCAAGATCTTCGAATCTGCCAATTCGGCTCTCCTGGGTCGTGGGGTCCAGCCCCCAATGGTGCGCGTCCCAACCCGATGCGTCAAGATGGCAGCTGGAGCGGACGAGCGAACGGAAGCGGCGGATCGGGGCCACTGGGGCCGTTCGGGGCGGGGGGTTGACACGAGAGGCCCGCCTGGCCATACTCCTGCGTTCGACTGTGGTAGAAGATTCGAATTGGCGGGCATCTAGAGGTCGCGGGCCGCGAGAGCGCGTGACTTCAGGGGCTCTCCGGGAACCTGTCGAGAGGCTAGAAAAGGATGCCCCTAGTCAAGGTCAAGGATAACGAGTCGATTGACAAGGCCATTCGCCGCTTCAAGAAGAAGTGCGAGAAGGAAGGCATCATTCAGGACATCAAGAAGAGCTCTCGCTACTTGAAGCCATCCGAGCGAAAGCGTAAGAAGCAACTCAAGGCGGCAAAGCGGCGTCGGGCCGGTAAGGCATGAGCCGGCACCAGGATCGATCCAACCCTCCGGGCCCGTGGCGTTTCGACGACG
>JALGZO010000454.1 GCA_025774865.1 bacterium
CTCCTCCTCGAGCTCGACCAACCGAAGACCGGCGGCTCGGTACACCGCGACGCGAAGCTCGTCCACGTCGCCGGTCACGGCGACGGACAGGACTCGATCTCGCGCTTTCTCGTCCTCGCGCTCCTTCAACCACGACGACATCGTGAACGTCAGGGGATAGAGCAGAACCGGCAGCACGATCGTCAGCAGGATGACTTTGCGATCGCGAAGGATCTCGCGGACTTCCTTGCGGACGAACGCGCGGGCGACCCTGGTCAACGTGGGGTCTCCTCCGCCACTACCTTCCGGAAGACGTCCTCCAGATAGTGCTCACCGGTTGCTTCTCGGAGCTCTTCGAGCGTGCCGGCGGCGCGGATCGTCCCCTCGTGGATGATCGCGATCCGATCGCAGAGACGCTCCGCCTCGCTCATGATGTGAGTGCTGAAGAGAACGCACTTGCGTTCGTCACGGCATCTCTCGACGAATTCCATCGTCGTCGACGCCGCGAGAACGTCGAGACCGGACGTCGGCTCATCGAGAATCAGGATCGGCGGATCGTGCACGATGGCCCGTCCGATGTTCGCCTTTTGCTTCATTCCGGTGGACAGCTTCTCGACCCGCTGGTCGGCGTACCGGTCGATGCCGAACGTCCCGAGCACTTGACCCACGCGCGCGGCGAGCCGCCCCCCCCGCAGCCCGTGGAACTCCCCGAAGAACTGCAGGATCTCGCGCGGCGTGAGCCGGTGATAGAGACCGGTCGTGCCCGACAGAAAGCCGATCGACTCGCGCACCGCCGTGGGATTCTCGCGAATGTCGTGGCCGTTGAGCACCGCGGTCCCGCCCGTTGGGGTCAGCACGGTCGAGAGCATGCGCAACGTCGTGGTCTTGCCCGCTCCGTTCAGACCGAGTAGCCCGAACACCTCGCCGGCATGGCAGCGGAACGTGACGCCGTCGACCGCTCGCACTTCGCCGCCTCGATGGTCCGGGAAGATCTTCTGCAGTTGCTCGACGCCGATCAGCTCCTTCACGACGCGCTTCCTCCTGACTCCGGGTGCCACCTCGCGGTCACGACTTCCCCCCCTTGCCGAGCAAGAGCTGACGGATGTTCATCCGCGGTTCCAAGTACACATCCTCCCGGGCCACGACCCGCGACGCGAAGAGGAGCGTCGCCGCCGTCGTGGCGGCCAGAACGAGCAGCGTCACCACGACCGGCAGCAAGGGAAACTCGCCCAAGAGAGCCGATTTGAACAGCGCCACCGAGTTCAGCAGCGGAATGGCCGCCTGCTTCAAGTGAAACGACTCTCGCGACGCCGAGACGATCGTTCCCGGCACGAGAGTCGCGATGTAGAACGGCATCAGCACCGCCTGACCTTCTCGGTACGTCTTCGAGGGAATGGCGATGACCATGAGAACCGCGGCGAGGAACCCGGCGGTGAGCAAGGCGGTGACGAGGATGAGCAGGAACGCCGCCGGTCCGATCGTGAGGTTGATCCGCTCGCCGAGACCGAGCATGTTCAGGACGAAGCTCACGAATACCGTCATGCTCGCGAGGTTCAGCACGAGCGCCGTGACGCTCGCGAGCACCACGTAGAGGTACTTCCCCATGAGGACTTCGGTCCGGTGGAGCGGTGCCGTCAGGATCGTCTCCAGCGTGCCGCGCTCCCGCTCCCCGACGACGGCGTCGAGCGCGGCGTAGAAACTCCCGAGCGCGAGCATCAGGAGCAGAATCATCGGGAGCACCGACGCGAGGATCCTCTTCCCCCTCTCCGACGCCGACGCCGTGTCCTCCTCCTCCAGACGCCAAAGATCGAGATCCGCCTCTCCGAGACCGAACTCGGAGAGCGCCGCGAGACGCTGCTCGCGCTCCCAGTTGCCGAACTCATCGTGCACGAAGCTGCGAGCCGAGGAGGACCGGTCACGCGAACCGTCGTGGTAGACGACGGCCGAGTCCGCTCCCACCCATACGACGAGCGCGTCGATCTCGCCCGAGTCAGAGCTGTCGCGGGCCGCCCGGAACGCGGACACCGGATACACCTCGAACCTCTTGCGCTCGCGGAGCCGCTCCGTGATCGCGGCCGGGACATCCTCGTCGACCGCGACTCGAGTCACCCGGCGCTCGGAGATCCCCTGCACGATCTGGAATACCTGCACGGCCCCGAAGCCGATCACGGGATAGAGAAAGAGCGGGACGAGAACGAGCCCGATCACGAGGTTGCGATCCCGGAGCGCTTCCCGAAGCTCCTTGCTCAGAACGCGGCCCACGGCGGCCGCCCGCACGTTCATCGACGCTTCCTCTTCCACAGGAGGTACGCGGGGACGGAGAGCCCCAAGAGGAGCAGACCGACCCCGATCCGCCCCGGCCGGTCCACCAGCTCGGTGCCGGTGACCCACGCGGCCGCGAGTATGAACACGGCCGGGACGACCGGGTACCCGGGCACCCGGAATGAGCGCTCGCGATCGGGGAGCTTGTGACGGAGTCGGTACACGGCCGCGACGGAGAGCATGTTGTAGATCAGCGAGATCGCGACATAGTACCCGATGATCTGCCTGAACCCGCCGGTGACGATGTAGGCGACCGTGAGTAACCAGAGCCAGGTCGTTCCGAACCGGGGTGCGGCCGTATCCGCGCTGACGCGAGCGAACGCGTCGAAGAAGAGACCGCTCTTCCCCATCGCGTAGAAGAAGCGGGGAGCCGCGATCGAGATGCCGAACAACGATCCGAACGCGGAGAGCACGACGAGAAGCGAGAGAACGCGGGCACCGCTATCTCCGAGAATCTCCCGGGCCGACGACGCCGCGGGCGCTTCGTTACCGGCGAGCTCTTGCATCGGAAGCAGAACGAGATAACCGACGTTCATCAATACGTAGAGCGCGGTGACGACCGCAATGGACGCGATGAGGGCCTGCGCCATGCGCCGCCGGGGGTCGCCGATCTCCCCTCCCACGACGGTGAGATTCGGCCAGCCATCGTACGTCCAGATGACCCCGACGAGGGCGGCGGCGAACGCCGCCGGTCCCGGCCACGCGCCGCCCCACCCGTCGGTCAGCCTCCCCCAATGCCCGGGCCCGACGGCGAGCGCCAGGATCACGACAATTCCGAGCGCGCCGACTTTCGTCATCGTGAGCGCCGTCGCCAGGGACCCCGAGAAGCGGGTGCCGCGCAGGTTCAAGCCCCAGACAACCGTCGCGGCCCCGACCGCCACCGGCCGAATCGCTCTCTCCCCCCAACCCACGGCGTCGACGAAGTAGATCCCCAGGATCGTGGCGATGGCGGCGGATGACGCCGGGTTGCCGACGAGGAAGGAACCCCAGCCTTTGAAAAAGGCGGCAAACGGACCAAACGCATGCAGAACGTAGAGGAAGCTTCCGCCTTGTTGCGGAAACATCGACGCGAGCTCGGCGTAGGTGACCGCGCCGGCCAACGCGATCGCCCCGCCCAGAATCCACACGAAGAGAATCGGAGC
>JALGZO010000455.1 GCA_025774865.1 bacterium
AGGTGGGGGGGGCGGCGGGCCGAGGAGGCCAGGCCGCTCCACTCGAGCGCCTCGTCCACCTGGCGGCGAATCTCGGCCGGCGCGACCCCGCGATTCTCGAGCCCGAACGCGAGGGCCCGCTCCACCGTGCTTCCGACAATCTGGTCGTCGGGGTTCTGGAAGACGATCCCCCGCCGCACTGATTCATTTGACAAATCGAATGTGATCTCTCCGGCCGAGGGCTGCCGCAGGCCGGCCAGCAGCTGCAAGAGGAGCGATTTTCCCGCCCCGTTGGAACCGACCAGACAAACATATTCGCTCTTGTGAATATAAAAATCGATCGCGTCGAGGAGAAGACGGGGGAGCTCGGAGGCGGCCTCCACCGCCCGGGGCGCCGCGAGGCCGACGCCTGTGAGCCGGATCACGGCTCGACGGGCGCGCCCGGGTCCGCGGTCCCCTCCTGGAGGTCCTCCAGATCCTGACGGGCCCGGTCCGCCCAGGGGTCGTCGGGGAAGTCGCGCATGAATTGCCGGTAGGCCTGCTCCGCGTCCGAAATCTCACCGAGATCGGCCAGGGTGCGGGCGCGGGCGAATGCCGCCTTCGTGTGCCGGCGGTCTTCCTCGAGCGTGGCGTCAAACTCGGCGAGCGCGCGCCGGTAGGCGCGCCGCTTCCGGTAGAGCGAGCCGAGCGCGTAATGGACGGCGGGATCGTCGGGCCGCTCGTCGAGACACTCCCGGAGCGCCTTCTCTGCTGCCTCGTACTCGCCGGCCTGGAGCAGAGCGAGCCCGAGGTTGTAGAGGACGTCAGGGCGGCCCGGCGTCACCTCGAGCGACTTGCGAAAGCTCTGGGCGGCTTCCCGGTAGGCACCGGCATCGGCGGCCGCGAGACCCGCCTCGAACAGCTCCTCCGAGTACCTCTCGACCGCCACCCGATCCTGCAGCTTCTCCCGGGGCGGTAGCACGAGAAGGGCCCCGCGCGGGACACCCTCGGCGTAGGGAAGCCGGCTGGCCTCGGCGACGGCGCGCCCGAGCTTGGGGTCGCCGTAGACCTGATCCGCGAGCTCGTCGAACGACTGGGAACCACCCGCTTCCACGACGATCTGCCCACTCGACGATTCACGCACCCGGGCCCCCCCGGAGAGCGCCGCGCACCCCGCCATCGCCGCGGTGAGAAGCCCGACCACGACGAGACCGGCCCCCTGGATCCTCACGACTCCCGACCTCCTCCGACTTTCCATTCGTTTGATCGAATGTATTCCTCGACGGCCCGGTAGATCTCGAGGAGCGGCCGACCGGTCCGATCCGCGATGGCGCGACACGACTCGTACTCCGGCGTCACCCGACTCTCCCCGTCGCCGAGATCGCCCACCTTGACCCGGAGCGGCCCCCACGGGGTCTCGAGCTCCCGGTTTTCCCGGGGGAGCTTCCACCTCGGCCGAGTCGATCGTCGCAGCCCGAACGTCGTGGTCTCGCGAAAGAGGAGCGCGGCGATCTCGGCGGCTGCCCCCTCGTCGACCAGCACGGTCAAGAGGTGCCCGGGCCGCCCCTTCTTCATGAGGACCGGAGTGAGGAACGCATCGAGCGCGCCCGCCGTGAGCACGTCCTCGACGACCGCGGGCAGGATCTCGGGCGACATGTCGTCGAGATTCGTCTCGAGGACGACGACTTCGTCCGTCTCCCAGGGTGTCTGATCGTTCGGTCCGTCCGAACGATCGCGCACGCCGATCGAGACTCGAAGCAGGTTCGGCCGGCCGGAAAGCTCACGGCTACCGCACGACACGCCGACGCGGTCGATCACGAGCGGGTCCTTCGGCGTCGGCCGCCCCAGCGTCGTGAGAATCGCGGCCCCGGTGGGCGTGAGAATCTCGGCCGGAATGTCCGTACGAACGGTCGGCACTCCCCGCGTGAGCTCGAGCACCGCCGGCACCGGGACGGGAATGGTGCCGTGCGCCGACTGCACCTCGCCGGTCCCGAGCCGGAGCGGCGAGAAGGTGACTTCGTCGATCTCGAGCCGGTGGAGCGCGAGCGCGGACCCCGCGATGTCGAGGATCGCGTCCGCGGCCCCGACTTCGTGGAAATGCACGTTCTCGACGTCGATGCCATGCGAGCGCGCCTCGGCTTCGGCCAGCCGCTGGAAGACGCGAAGGGCGGCGGCGACCACGGGCTCGGGAAGTCGCCCGGCCGCCAGCACCTTCTGCACGTCGGGCAGGTGACGATGATCCTTCTCTTCCGGAACTTCCACCGTGAGACGCGTCGCACGGAAGCCGCGGTGGCGGATCTCCGCCGCCTCGAGCCGGAACTCCGGCAGCGGGAGCGTGCGCAGCGTTTCGCGGATCTCCTCGAGCGGCGCGCCGGCGTCGACGAGAGCCCCGAGGATCATGTCGCCCGAAGCACCCGTCACCGGATCGAAGTGGGCTACCGAGCGTTCGTTCACGCCGACGACTCCTTTCGAAGCGCGAGGCGATGAATCAAGGTCGCAGCACATCCGGCGCCGAATCCGTTGTCGATGTTCACCACCGTGACTCCCGACGCGCAGCTGTTCAGCATCGCGAGCAGCGCGGCGAGGCCGCCGAAGCTCGCGCCGTACCCGGTGGAGGTCGGGACCGCGATGACCGGCACGTCGGTGAGCCCCGCGACGACGCTCGGTAGCGCCCCCTCCATCCCGGCCACGACGATCAAGACCGTCGCGTTCCGGAGCATTTCGCCGCGCCCCAGCAGGCGGTGGATCCCCGCCACCCCGACGTCGAACAGTGTCTCGACCTCGTTCCCGAAGGCGCGCGCGGTCACCGCCGCCTCTTCCGCCACCCGCAGGTCCGACGTCCCGGCCGACACGACGAGGACTCGACCCGGGAGGTGCGGCGTGCCGTCCGTCCGCCGCCAGAACACGGTTCGGGCGAGCCGGTTCCAGTCGCCGCCCGCGTGGGCGTTCACGAGCACTTCCGCGGTGCTGGCGTCGGCGCGCGTGACGAGCACGTCGCCGTCCCTCGCGAGAAGCCGCCCGACGATCTCCACACACTGGTCAGGCGTCTTGCCCTGGGCCAAGACGACCTCCGGAACGCCGCGACGCAGCTTCCGGTGGTGATCGACGTTCGCAAAGCCGAGGTCTTCGAAGGCGAGGTCGCGCAGGCGGACGACCCCGTCGTCGACGGGGACGCTTCCGTCTCTCACCCCCTCGAGGAGGGCGCGCAGGGCTTTTTCCATGGAGGCAATCTACCACGGCCGACGGAGCACGGAGAGGGCGGAAGCCGCCCGCCGTCAGCCGGACCGTCCCCGCCGCGCCCCGCCTCTCGCGGGGCTCCCGCGCCGCCGGTGCCCACCCCGGCGACCGCGCCGCCGGCTCCGGGGGGTGTCGCGAGGGACATACGGCTCGGACACGAGCTCCGGACGCACCGTGAAGAACTCCGAGAGCACCCCGAGCACGACCGCCCCCAGGACGATTTCGGGAAGATTCGCTCCGAGCGCATCGGACACGCGGCGGATCGGCGTGGTCGCGCTCGTGAGCGCTGCAATATGCGCGAGTGCGTACACGATGACCGGCAGGAACCCGATGCCGAATATCGCGAGCCGCGCCAGCGCCGGCTCCTCCGACTCCCACAGCGCGCGCCCCGCTCGGCCCGCCGTGAGAAGCATCGCGGGGAGCAACCCGACCGTCGCGGCGAGCAACGGCTCGTGACGGTGGCCGGCCGGCACGAACGGCACGAGCAGCACTCCCATGACGAGCCACACGACGAGAAACGTGTACTCCTGTCGTCGTACGCGGCCCGCGTGCAAGCCGCGCAGAATCATCCATCCGAATCCGAGAATGAAGAGCGGGGGCACCGTGATGGGCACCTCGAGCGGCTCCACGCCGTCACGCATCAGCCCCCACATGTACAGCCCGAGGAACACCCACGGCAGAAGCCCCGCCGCCTGCCACGGGCGGCCCGCCCACCACTCGGCGAACCGGATGAGGAATATGGTGGGCAGTGCCGCGATGATCAGCCAATCGGTCGTCGGTCCGGGCGACAGCAACCGACGATAGAGGTCCCCCCAGAGCTCGACTCCTCGGGGAACGTTCGCGGCGAGGGACCCCACGATCGGCCACCCCGACCCGCCCGCGAACCGTTCCGCACCCCAGGACGCGAGCATTGCCGCACCGAACAGAACACCCGTTCCGAACACCGCGAGAAACGTGTTCGTCCCGGGACTCTCGACGGGAAGCGTCGTGGCGTCCGGGCTCGAGCGACGCAGGCCCAGAAGCAGCCAGACGAGCAACGTCGTGAGGAAGGTCGCGAACGCAGCCGGCAGGAGCAGCAACCCGATTCCGAGAAGGACGCCGGCGACGCCGATCCGCGCCGCGCTCACCCGCGCGATCTCGACTTCGCGATGCCGTGCCTGCAGGTGAAGCGCCCAGATCACGCCAAACAGAACGAGCACCTCGCCGACGAGCAACGGCAACGCACTCGTTCCCGCACGAGTCCAGGGGGCGCAGGTGGCCAGGAGGGTGGCCGCCAGGAGCGCCGCGGCGCTCCCGGTCACCAGGCGCGCGAGGAGGTAGAACACGACGAGCCCGACGATGGAAGCCGCGGCGGAAGGGAGGCGCGCCGCTCGGCGGAACCCCGGAGTGAGCTCCTCCCCGCGGAGGATCTCCGCCCCCTGCCACTCCCAGGTCGCCCGGCTCCAGAGCCGCGAGAACGCAGACCCGCCGTCCTGGGCCTCCCACGGCGTCAGCGCCTCCTCGATCCAGGCGGACTCGGAGGCGCCGGGATTCGGGCCGGCGAGCTGTGAGAGGCTCGGGATCCACAGCAGGACGAGAAGGACGATTCCGAGCGGTATCCACGGCACGCGCGACTCGACGTCGCCGACCTGCTCGAGCAGCGTACTGGTCGGGTCGACCAACAGGGAGTTCGATTCTTCGACGTCGCCGGCCGGAGCGGAGAAACTCGGCCGCCATCTCATCAGGAGTGCGCCTCTTTTTCCTTCGCCACGAGACGTTCGTCCAGCTCCCGCTGCACTCGCTCCCAAACCGCCTCCTCACCACCTTCCGTCGAGACGACGCGGAAGCGGTGCGCGTGACGCGCCGCGATCTCGCGGTACGCGCGACCGACTCTCTCGTGGAAGTCGAGATCCTCCCGTTCGATTCGGTCGAGGTCTTCCCCGCCGGATCGGGCCTCGCGTCGCGTCAGCCCGGTCGACGCGGCCACTTCGAAGTAGAACGTGAGATCGGGCTCGAGGCCGGCTGTCGCCCAGTCGTTCAGGTCCTCCACGAGCTCGATGCCGAGCTCTCTCCCGCCGCCCTGGTACGCGGTGGAGGAATCGGCGTATCGGTCGCAGATCACGTCCACCCCCTTCTCAAGATTCGGGCGGACGATCTCTTGGACGAGCTGGGATCGGGAGGCGAGATAGAGGGCCAGCTCGGCCCTCGGCGAGAGCGACGCGACGCGGTGGAGCAGGATGTCGCGAATCATCTCCCCGGCGTCAGTACCGCCGGGCTCTCGAGTTTCGAGAACTTCGCGGCCTCGCGCCCGGAGATACTGAACGATGCGACGGCTCTGGGTTGTCTTTCCGGATCCTTCGCCACCCTCCAGAGTGACGAAGATCCCCCTCCGGCCTCCCATTCCATCACCCCCCCGACGCGCGCCGGATGCGCGTGCATGATGATGCGAAACCGAAGTGAAGTCAAAGGTTTATCCGATCGGGGCGCTTCGGGGACGCGCGCGTTCCCTGACCTCGGCTAATGCCCGGCCGCTTCGATCTCGCCCGGGTCGGTGGACACGCCCGAGGCACTTTCGTCGCGCACTGCCTCACGCCTCTTCATCGCCGCCGCGACGAGCCGCATGCGTTGCCAGCTCGTCACGTTCGTGAACAGTGCGAGGATCCAGACGACCACTTGCAGTCCCCCTTCGCCGAAGAAGCTGCCGAGCGCGAGCAGGACGACGCGCTCCGGACGCTGCATCCATCCTCCCCCGACCTCCTCGCCGAGCCCTTCGGCACGCGCCTTCGTATAGCTCACCATGAGGCTTCCGGTGATCGCGATGACGGCGCCGAGCTGCGTAGCGCCGTCGCCCTGAAATCGCCAGAGAATCCCGATGAAGACGACGATCTCCGCGTAACGGTCGACGTTCGAGTCGAGGAAGGCACCGTACCGGCTCATGCGAGCGCCCTCGCGTGCGACCGCGCCGTCGAGAAGATCGAAGACGCCGGCGACGAGGACGAGGACCGCGGCCCACACGAGCGAACCGGTCCCGTAGAGCCACGCAGCGCCGATCGACACGGCGAGCCCCGCGAAGGTCAGCGAGTTCGGGTGAATCCCGGAGCGAATCAGCGCCGTCGTCAATGGACGGAGAACCGAGAGAACCGCGGGCTTCAGGTTCTTGCCGAGCACGGCCACCTCTGGGAACGGAATCTCTCACCGCATGCGGGAAGAGAAACGAGATTGTACTTTCGACCCCCGCTGGTCAAGAGGAAGGGGCCTGGTGAAGCTCCTTCGCCAGCCGGTTCAATCGGTTGCGAGAGATCCCCGAGATCGCCGCGACCTCGATCGCGGCCCGGTCGGGGGACAGCCCGCACGCCAGGGCGAGAGTAAGGAGGCGGCGTACATCGAGACGAATGCGGTCGAGGTCGGGCGATCCGCCCGCCACCACCACGACGATCTCCCCCTTCGTACCGTTCGAGTACGCCTGGGCGAGCTCCGCGAGCGTTCCCTCCCGAACCTCTTCGTGAATCTTCGTCGCCTCGCGGACGACGGTCGCGTGTCGATCGGCGCCGAACACGTCTCCCAGATCCGCGAGCATGGCCGCGAGACGGTGCGGAGCTTCGTAGAACACGAGCGTACGGGTCTCGTCGGAGAGCTCCTCGAGGCGCTTGCGCCGGCCGACGGACTTGGACGGCAGGAATCCTTCGAAGATGAAGCGCTCCGAGCCGTGGGCGGACACCGACAGCGCGAGCGCGACCGCGCTGGGACCCGGAATCGGCTCCACCCGAATTCCCTTCGCGAGCGCTTCCCGCACGAGCACCGCCCCCGGGTCGGACACCCCCGGCGTGCCGCCGTCGGTGACGAGCGCAACCGTCCCGCCGGCCAGCAGGCGATCGATGATCGCGCCCGCCTTCACCGCTTCCTTCGGTGCGAAGTAGGAGAGAAACGGCTTGGGCGGAAGGCCGAGCAGTTTCAGGAGTTGGCCGGTGCGACGCGTGTCCTCCGCGGCGATCGCGTCGGCGGATGCGAGGGCTTCGCGCGCGCGGGCGGAGAGGTCGCCGAGATTCCCGAGCGGCGTCGCCACGACGCGCAACACACCCGTCATGGGGAGGGGAGCCGCCGGTCGCGCGCCAACGCGCCGTCGCGCGGGTAGCGGAAGTCGGGGCCGATCGTCCGTGCGGACACTTTCGCGATCACGGGGCCGCGACGCTTGTATTGATTTCGCCGAACGCGCCGGACGACGGACCGGACGAGCTCCGCGTCGAACCCATCCTCGACGAGGTGATCAGGACTGACGCGCTGATCGACGAGGCGCACGAGGAGCTCGTCGAGCTCCGCGTAGGTCGCGCCGAGCTCGTCTTCGTCCCGTTGGCCCGGCCAGAGGTCCGCGGTCGGCGGTTTGGTTCGGATCTGCTCCGGCACCCCGATGTGCTCGGCCAGCGATCGTACCTGCGTCTTGTACAGATCCCCGATCGGATTGATCGCGGACGCCAGGTCGCCGAAGATCGTCCCGTAGCCGAGCAGGAGCTCGGTCTTGTTGCTCGTGCCGAGGACGAGGGCACCGACCTCGGCCGACACGTCGTAGAGGACGATCATCCGGGCGCGCGCGTAGACGTTTCCCTTGCGCACGTCGTTCGCTTCTGGCACGACCTTCAGGTAGCCGTCCGCCATGTCGCTGATCTCCACGACTCGCGATGGCACACCGGTCAGGTCCAGGACGAGCTGCGCGTCCGAGAGACTCTCCGGGCTCGAGACGGACGCCGGCATCATCACCGTCGTGACGTTCTCGGGACCGAGCGCCCGAGCCGCGAGCGAGCAGACGACCGCCGAGTCGAGACCGCCCGACAGGCCGATCACGCCCTTCGAGAACCCCGCGTCCTCGCACTCCGCGCGGATGAAAGCCAGCAGGATCTTCTCCACCGTGGGCGTGTCGAGA